>DATDER010000297.1:0-6298 GCA_036523095.1 Rubrivivax sp. | reverse complement strand
TCGCCCCACTTCTTGAAGAACTCGGTGCCCCCGCCGAAGGTGGCGGTGCCAAAGGTCAGGGCCGGGACCATCAGTCCCGACCCACCCAGCTTGCGGTACTCCATGTAGTGCTCCTGTGCGGTGAACGCGCCCATTGTGATCAGGCGGGAATGGCACGCCGTGGTCGAGGCCCATCCGGACGGTTGCGTCGGTCCGCCTGGTGGGATACGGGCGCCTCACCGCGTGCCGTGCCGATGCGCGCTGCCCTCCGCCCGGCGGTAGTGCTCCCGCAGTGCGTCGCGGCCAAAGTCGCCGTCGAAGTCGCGCCAAACCTTGGGTCGAGCAGGTCGGCGAAAAGACGCAGGTTGCGCTGCACGCCCTGGGACACCAAGGGGATCTTCGGGACCGACCCCTCCGCCTCGCAGCAGGTTGTCGTGCATTCCAACACTCACCGAGCGGAGTGGCAGCGGCCGGAACCCATAATGGGAGCTCCTTCCCGGATCCGCGGAGCTGCCGCCATGAATCGTCCCGCCGTGATGGGCATCGTGAACGTCACGCCGGACTCGTTCTCCGGCGATGGCCGGCTCGGCGCCGCGGCGGTCGATACAGCCGAGCGCCTGGTCGCCGAAGGGGTGGACGTGCTCGACATCGGCGCCGAGTCGACGCGGCCCAACGCCATCGCGCTCGACGGCGAAGCCGAGTGGCGGCGCCTGGAACCGGTGCTCACGGCGCTGGCCGCCCGGCCCTGGCGCGACCGCGTGCGGCTGAGTGTCGACACCCGCCATGGGCGCTCGGCGGCGCGGGCGCTCGCATTGGGCGTGGACATCATCAACGACGTCACCGGGCTCGGCGACCCGGACATGCTCGGCGTGCTGCAGGCGTCGGCATGCGACGTGGTGGTGATGCATGCGCTGTCGGTCCCGGTGGAGCCGGCGCAGACGCTGCCGCCGGACTGCGACGTGCTGCAGGAGATCCTGCAATGGAAGGCTGCTGTCACGGCACGGGCCGCCGCCGCAGGGCTGGACCCGGCGCGTCTGGTGTACGACCCGGGCATCGGCTTCGGCAAGTCGGCGCGGCAGTCATTGGCGCTCATGGACGGTGCGGCGGCGATGGTGGCGAGCGGCGGGCACTGGCTGTTCGGCCATTCGCGCAAGTCCTACCTCAAGTTCTTCACCGCTGCCGACGCGACGCAGCGCGACGATCTGACCCTGGCATTCTCGGCCCGGCTCGCCAGCGCCGGCGTGCACATCCTGCGTGTGCATGCCGTCGGCCGGCATGTTGGCATGTTCGACAAGCTGTGCGCGCGCTGAAGCTGCGCAGCGCTTCAAGGAGACTCCCATGACCCAGTGGCGCAAGGCGACTCCGGACGAGGTCTACAGCGCGGAAGACGTCCTGGCGCGCCTGAGTGCCGAGCTGCCACGATGGACCTTCGAGGACGGATGGATCCGTCGCAAGTACAAGACCAGCGGCTGGAAGGCGACGCTGATGGTGGTGAACACCGTGGGCCACCTTGCCGAAGCGGCATGGCACCATCCCGATCTGACCGTGTCCTACGCCTTTGTCAACGTCAAGCTGATGAACCATGCCGCGAAAGGCATCACCGACAAAGACTTCGCTCTCGCCGCGAAGATCGAAGAAGTGCTGATGTGGCAGCCCGGTACCGAGGCGGGCAACGCGCTCGAAGGCACACCGGATGATCCGCGGTTCAAGTACCTGAAGTACGACTGACGCGGTCCTTGCGCCGGGAATGACACTGTGTCCTGCAGGCGCGACGCCAGGCCCGGGGCGCTGACTCCCGTGCCTGCCGGGCCCCGGGGAAACCCGGCACGGAACGATGTTTGCTTTTCTGCCAAGGGCCGGCGCTCTGCCGCTGCCATCCGCCAGGCGCCATGCTCACCCCCGACTCGACCTTGCCCGACCTGACCGCAAGCGCCAGCGCCAGCAAGGGCGGCTTGGCCCTGCACGCCCCGGGCCGTCTGCACCTCGGTTTCCTCGACCCCGCGGGCACGCTGGGGCGGCCTTTCGGCAGCCTGGGCCTGGTCATCGAAGGTTTCGAGACCGTCGTCGAGCTGCGCGCCGCTGCGGTCGACAGCGTGACGGCCGTGGGCCCCGCGGCGCAGGCCGAGGTCGGCCGCGCGCGTGCGCATCTCGAACGGCTGCGTGAGCACACGGGCCGGCACGGCGCGGTGCAGATGCGGCTGCTGCGGGTCCTGCCCGCGCATGCGGGTTTCGGTTCCGGCACGCAACTGGCGCTGGCCATCGGCCGCGCCTTCGTGCAGTGGCATGGCCTGGCGGTCGACAACGCCACGTTGGCCGGCTGGCTCGGTCGCGGGCAGCGGTCGGGCATCGGCATCGCCGGCTTCGACCAGGGCGGTTTGCTGCTGGATGGCGGTCCCGGCGCTAACGGCACGGCCGCGCCGCTGCTAGCGCGGCTGTCGCTGCCCGAGGCCTGGCGTGTCGTGGTCGTCCAGGACACGACCCGGCAAGGTTTGTCCGGCATCCCTGAGCAGCAGGCGCTGGTCGAACTCCCGCCGCTGCCGCAGGCGGTGGCCGCCGAGATCTGCCACCACGTGCTGATGCGCGTGCTGGCGGGCGCCGCCAGCGCCGACTTCGCGGCCTTTGCCGCCGGGCTGACGCGCGTGCAGCAACTGCTGGGCGATCACTTCGCGCCGGCGCAGGGCGGATCGGCGTACACCAGCGCCGCGGTCGGCCAGCTCGTGCAATGGCTCGCCGAAGCCCACCGGGGCCGTGCTGTGGCCGGCGAAGAAGCGCCGCATGGCGCCGCGGTCGGGCAAAGTTCCTGGGGCCCGACCGGGTTTGCCATCCTGCCCACAGCCGCCGCGGCCGAGGCCGCCGTGCGCGCCGTGCATGCCGCCGGGCTCGTGCGCGCCGGACTCAGCCTGCTTGTCGTGCGCGCGCGCAATCACGGCGCCACCTTCAGCCCACCCTGACGAGCCACCATGGAACGACCTTACATCCTTCATATGTTCACGCCCGGGCGGCAGATGAGCCCGTTCGACGTCAACATGGCGGCCGACGCCGGCTACCAGATCATCGTGCCGTACAACGAAGTCGGCCTCGACGGCGTCGCAGCGATGACGCAGGACACGATCTTCTCGCGTGGCCCCAAGGGCGTGGCTCGCACCGGCATCTTCATCGGCGGGCGCGACGTGCTGCTCGCCGCCGACATGCTGCAGCGTGCCCGCGCAGCAATGGTCAAGCCGTTCGTCGTCTCGCTGATGGCCGACCCGAGCGGCGCCTTCACGACCGCGGCGGCCATGGTTGCCTGCGTCGACGCGGCGCTCCAACGCGGGCACGGCGCCGGGCTGCAGGGCCGGCGTGTCGTCGTGCTCGGGGGCACGGGGCCGGTAGGGCGCGTGGCGGGTGTCATCGCCGCGCAGGCCGGGGCCCAGGTGGAGCTGTCCAGCCGCAGCGGCCTCGTGGCGGCGGAAGAGGCCGCTCGCCAGACCGGTGCACGTTTCGAGGTCGAACTGCACGGCGTTTCGGGCGCCGACCGCGAAGCCTTGCGGTTGTCGCTCGCACAGGCCGATGTTGTGCTGGCCTGCGCCGCCGCCGGCGTCCAGGTGCTGACGGCCGAGGATCTCGTCTCTGCGCCGCGGCTGAAGGTGGCGGCCGATGTCAACGCGGTGCCGCCGGAGGGAATTGCGGGCGTTGGCGTGATGGACGACGGGAAGGCGCTGGCCGGCACCGGCGCCGTGGGCATCGGCGCGCTCGCTGTCGGCAACGTCAAGTACCAGACGCAGCACCGATTGCTGCTGCGGCTGCGCGAGGGCGAGGGTGCGCAGGTGCTCAGTTTCCCCGAGGCCTTCGCGGTCGCACGCGAGTTCTTGGCGGAAAGGGCGGAGAAGATGGGGTGAGGCGCAGCCTGGCCTTGGCCGGCCTGTCGGCGCGTTCGATGGCCGAAACCGCGTTCCACGACGGTTTCGACGTTGTGGCGTTGGATCTCTTCGGCGACGTCGATACCTGCGCCGTGGCCTCGCGCTGGTTTGGCATCGGCGCACCATCCCGTCTGCAGATCGACGAAGAGCGTGTGTTGTCGGCGCTGGCCGTGCTGGCGCGGCAAGGCGAGGTCGTCGGTTGGGTCGCCGGCAGCGGTTTCGAGGGCCGGCCCGAACTGCTGGCCCTCGGTGCAGCGTTGTTGCCGCTGATCGGCACCGCGCCCGACGCGGTTGCGCGGTTGCGCGACCCGGAGCAGTTCTTCGCTTTCCTCACCGCGCACGAGATCGAACACCCGCCGGTGCGCCGGGCACCTGCCGACGTCGACGGCAGCGGCTGGCTGCTGAAGGACCTGCGCGGCAGCGGCGGCTGGCACATCCGCCGTGCCCCGCTCGGGGAATCGGCGGCGCTGGCACCGGGCCACTACCTGCAGCGCGAAATGACGGGGCAACCGATGTCGGCCACCTTCGTCGCCACCGACACCGGCGTTCGCCTGCTCGGCGTAAACCAGCAGATCGTGCGCGCCTTCGGCAGCCTGCCGTTTGTCTACTGCGGCGTGGTCGGTCCGGTGCCCGTGGCCGATCACGTGCAGCGACACCTGGACACGATCCTGCAGACGCTCGCGGTGGGTTTTGCGCTGCGTGGCCTGGCGAGCCTGGACTTCCTGCTCGATGGCGAGCGCGTGCTGGTGCTCGAAGTCAACCCGCGTCCTCCGGCGAGCCTGGAACTGTATGCCGCCTGGTCGCCGATGGCCGCGCATGTCCGCGCTTGCCTGCACGGCGAGCTGCCGCCGCGGCCGGTCGCTGCCGCCCCGCCGGCGACGGCTGTGCGCGGCCACGAGATCGTCTTCGCACGCCAGACGGTGCGGCTGGACGCCGCCGCGGCGCGCCGGCTGGCCGACCGGCCCGAAGCGCATGATCTGCCCAGCGCCGGCCAGCAGTTCGCCGCCGGCCATCCGTTGTGCAGTATCGAAGCCTGCGGCCGCGACGCCGCAGAGGTGCTGGCCCAACTGCACAAGCGGCGCGAAGCCGTGCTGCAATCACTGGAGAGGAGTTCATGACACTGAGCGTGAATGCGCTGGCCCGGCCGCTGGTCGAGCAACTGCGGGTCAACGCCGAGGCGCTTGCAGTGCAGGTGCGGCACGAGCCGGGCGGTGTCTGCATCGTCGATGCTGGACTGGCTGCGCGCGGCAGCGTGCAGGCCGGCCTGCTGATCGGCGAGATCTGCATGGGCGGCCTCGGCCAAGTGCGGCTGCGCGCCGGTGCCACGGCCAGCGGCTGGCCGACCTGGCTCGATGTCAGCAGCGCGCAGCCGGTGCTGGCTTGTCTGGGCAGCCAGTACGCCGGCTGGAGCCTGGCCGCGAGCAAGGAAGAAACCGGCGGGCGCAAGTTCTTCTCGCTCGGCTCGGGACCGGCGCGTGCGCTCGCGGCCAAGGAGACGTTGTTCGGCGAACTCGGTTACCGCGACCAAGCCGATAGCGGGGTGCTGGTGCTCGAGGTCGACCGCGATCCACCGCAGGTCGTCATCGACAAATTGCTGCGCGACTGCGGCCTCGCACCGCCGCAGCTGACGCTGATCATCACGCCGACCACCAGCCTGGCCGGCACGACGCAGGTGGTGGCGCGTGTGCTCGAGGTGGCGCTGCACAAGGCGCACGAACTCGGCTTCACGCTCGCCGACATCGTCGGCGGCGCCTCCAGTGCACCGCTGCCGGCTCCCAGCAGCGACGGCGTGCAGGCGATGGGTCGCACCAACGACGCCATCCTCTACGGCGGGCAGGTGCAGCTCAGCGTGCGCGGCAGCGACGAGGCCGCGCGCGAACTCGCGCGCCAGCTGCCGTCGCGCAACGCGGCCGAGTTCGGGCGTTCTTTCTCAGAGCTGTTCGTGGCCGCCGGCTACGACTTCTACAAGATCGACCCGGCGCTGTTCGCGCCGGCCGAGGTCTGGGTCAGCAACCTGGACAGCGGCAACACTTGGCATGGCGGCGGGCTGGAGATGGCGCTGCTGCAGCGGCTGTGGATGCAGGACGCGTGAAGACCGGATGAAGGTCGCGATCTTTGCCGACGAAACCGGCTGGCACACGCGCCAGTTGCAGGCGGCGCTGCGCGCCCGAGGCGCGCTCGGGCGCTGCATCGACCTGGCCGAATGTCATGTCGACACCGGCGCCAGCTGGCATGGTTTGGTGATCCCCGGCTTCGGCCGCGAGTTGCCGGCCGCGGCGCTGGTGCGCGGCATCGCCGGCGGCAGCTTCGAGCAGGTCACCAAGCGGCTGACGGTGCTGCACGCGCTGCGCGAGCTCGGCGTGCCGGTCTACAACGACGCGCGCGCCATCGAGCGCAGCGTCGACAAGTCGATGACCAGC
>DATDER010000296.1:0-12091 GCA_036523095.1 Rubrivivax sp. | reverse complement strand
TCGCCGCGATCCGGGCCCGTGCGAAGCTGGAAGGCAGCGCGGCCTTCCCCAACGACTTCAAGCCCACGCACCACGCCTCGGACCTGCACCACCGCCACGGCCAGGTGCCGAACGAAGAACTCGAACCGCAGGCGATCAAGGTCCTGATCGCGGGCCGCCTGATGCTCAAGCGCGTGATGGGCAAGGCCTGCTTCGGCACCTTGCAGGAGGGCACCGGCCGGATGCAGATCTACGTCACTCAGGACAACGTGGGCGTCGAGGCGCTGGCCGACTTCAAGCACTGGGACCTGGGCGACATCGCCGGCTGCGAGGGCACGCTCTTTCGCACCAAGACGGGCGAGCTGTCGGTACGGGCAACGAAGATCCGGCTGCTGACCAAGAGCCTGCGTCCGCTGCCCGACAAGTTCCACGGCATGGTCGACCAGGAGCAGAAATACCGCCAGCGTTATGTCGACCTCATCACCGACGACGCGGCCCGGGCCCGTTTCGTCGCCCGCAGCAAGGCCGTGAGTTCGATCCGCAACTTCATGGTCGAACACGGCTTTCTCGAAGTCGAGACGCCGATCCTGCACCCCATTCCCGGCGGCGCCAACGCCAAGCCTTTCGTGACCCACCATAACGCACTCGACAGCGAGATGTTCCTGCGCATCGCGCCCGAGCTGTACCTGAAGCGGCTGCTCGTCGGCGGCTTCGAGCGTGTCTTCGAGATCAACCGCAGCTTCCGCAACGAAGGCATCAGCGTCCGGCACAACCCGGAATTCACGATGATGGAGTTCTACGCCGCGTACTGGAACCACCACGACCTGATGGACTTCACCGAGGCGGTGCTGCGCCATGCCGCGCGCCAGGCCACCGGCTCGGCGAACTTGAGCTACGCCGGCCGCGCCGTCGACCTCGACCAGCCCTTTGCGCGCCTGACGGTGCGCGACGCGCTCATCGTACACGCCGGGTTGAGCGCGGCGGATGCCGTCGACGCGAGCGTCTTGCGCGAGCGGCTCGAGTCCCTGGGCGAAGACCCGCCCGCACGCTGGTCGCTCGCCGAACTGCAGTTCGGCCTCTTCGAGGCCGCGGTCGAAGACAAACTCTGGCAGCCGACCTTCATCGTCGAGTACCCGGTCGAGGTCTCGCCGCTGGCACGCGCGTCGGACAGCAACCCCGCGATCACCGAGCGCTTCGAACTCTTCATCACCGGGCGTGAATTCGGCAACGGCTTTTCAGAGCTGAACGACGCCGAGGACCAGGCGGCGCGTTTCGCCGCGCAGGCCAGCAACAAGGACGCCGGCGACGAGGAAGCGATGTACTACGACGCCGACTTCATCCGCGCCCTCGAGGTCGGCATGCCGCCCGCGGGCGGCTGCGGCATCGGCATCGACCGCCTGATCATGCTGCTCACCGACAGCCCGAGCATCCGGGATGTGATTCTTTTCCCGGCCTTGCGCCGGGAATCCGCCTGACGCCGGCCCGGCACCTTCAGCGCCGGCGGCGCGTCGTCGATAAGGAGCGAGTCACTCCGGAATCGACATGGACAGCGCCCGCCACACGATCTTTCAACGCCTGACCTCGGGGCGCGACGCACGCGGCCGCCACCTGCTCCTGCACGAGCTCGAACAGCGCCTGGCCCGCGCGCCGCGCGACGATGCGCTGGCGACCAAGGTGCACACGCTGGTCGCGCGCGGACTGCCCTACTTCTCGCCCGAAGACAGCCACTACCGCCGCTGGGCGACGCAGGTGGCGCAATGCTGGCAGCGCCTGGACGAGCTGGAAGCGGCCGCGCCGGGGCAGCTCGTCAGCGGTGCTTGAAGACCGCCTTGCGCTTGTTGACGAAGGCGTCCATGCCTTCCTTCTGGTCTTCGGTCGCGAAAAGCGAATGAAACAGGCGCCGCTCGAACTGCACACCGTCGGCCAGCGTGCCGTCGAAGGCCCGGTTCACGCACTCCTTGGCCATCATCACGCTGGGCGCGCCCATCTGGCAGACGGCGGCCGCGGCCGCCAGGGCTTCCTCCAGCAGCTTGTCAGCCGACACCACACGCGAGACGAGCCCGGCGCGTTCGGCTTCGGCCGCGTCCATCATGCGCCCGGTCAGGATCATGTCCATCGCCTTGGCCTTGCCCACCGCACGCGGCAGGCGCTGCGTCCCGCCGGCGCCGGGGATGATGCCGAGCTTGATCTCCGGCTGGCCGAACCTGGCGCTGTCGGCGGCGATGATGAAGTCGCACATCATCGCCAGCTCGCAGCCGCCGCCGAGCGCAAAACCGGCCACCGCGGCGATTACCGGCTTGCGCACGCGCCGGATCGCCTCCCAGTTGCGTGTGATGTAGTCGCCCAGGTAGGCGTCCATGTAGCTGCTGGTGGCCATCGCGCCGATGTCGGCGCCGGCGGCAAAGGCCTTCTCGCTGCCTGTGATGACGATGCAGCCGATGGCGTCGTCGGCGTCGAAGGCGAGCAGCGCGGCGCCAAGTTCGTCCATCAGGCCGTCGTTCAGCGCGTTCAGCTGCTTGGGCCGGTTCAGCGTGATCAGGCCGGTGCGTCTGGCACCTTCGCCGCGTGTTTCGACAAGGATGAATTCATGAGTCATGGCGACCTTTTGCGTGCGGATGCCTCGGTGGCACAAACTATAAGCGCCGCGCGGCGGCAACATGCCCCACACGGCCGCGTCAGCCGCGAGTAAGCTTATGTTTCACCAGGACTCGAGTGAAGCCGCGCTCCTGCGCGAAACCTACGCCCAACCGAAACCGATGTCCAACATCTATCGCAAGACCGCCAAAGGCGTCGCCGAGATCGAGACCCGCGCCCACCGGCTCACGCCGCGCATGCGCAGCGCGCTGATCCTCGTCGACGGCCGGCGCAGCGAAGACGAGTTGCGAGCGCTGGTGCAGTACCAGGCCGATGAGACGATCGACGGCCTGGTGGTGCAGGGTTTCATCGAGGTGGCCGCGGTGGCCGCCCCCCGGCCCGCACCTGCAGTGCC
Source organism: Rubrivivax sp. (assembly GCA_036523095.1). GTDB lineage: Bacteria > Pseudomonadota > Gammaproteobacteria > Burkholderiales > Burkholderiaceae_C > Rubrivivax. Next base: position 9,123 of record DATDER010000296.1, on the reverse strand, counting down.
GCCGGCACCGGTTGCGGCCGCAGTGGCGCCGCCCCGCCCCGCGGCGCCGACGATCGACATCAAGACCCTGTGCCGCGACGCCGTGCGCGAATTGAGCCATCAGGTCGGCCCGATGGCCGAGGCCCTGGCGATCAAGATGGAGCGCGCCAAGACTTACGACGAATTGCGGCCCTTGCTCGACTCCGCGGCGCAGGTGATCGACAACACCCGCGGCAGCACGGCCTCGGGCGCCTTCCGCAGCCGCTTCCTCGGCGGCTGAGGGCCCCGCCGGCGCTCAGCGCGCGGCGGCAGGATCACCCGCGCTCAGCGTGCGGGTGAGCGCTCCTGCTTCGGCAGGCTCTCCAGCATCAGGTCGACCGATGTCTCGGCGTCCTGCCGGATCCGGATCCGCACCGGCAGGTACTGCAGCGACGGCGCGAACCAGGCTTCGACCTGGAGCTCGCCCGCCCGCCTTTCGCGCCGTGGTCGGACGTAGAAGGTCGGGATCGCACCCGCCGGCGTCACCAGCAGTTCTTCGCCCACGACCTCGTAGCGCCAGACGTCGACGTGGCGCGGCAGCGCCAACGGGATGTCGACCCACTCGCCGGCGCGCAGGCGTTCGGGCCGGGTCGTGAAGATCCAGGTCAGCTGCACGAACTGGCTCGCCGTGTCTTGCACGCCCGGCACCGCCGGGCGCTCGCGCCCCCCGGGCATCAGGATGCGTTCGGCCTCGAAGGCGATCGACTGGCGGCGCGGCTGACGCAGCGCGACCTTGGTCTCCTCGTCGTAACGCAGCGGCTTCAAGCCCTGGTCGGTGATCTCGCCGTCGCTCGACATGCGGCGCGATACCAACGGCGCAAACGCGGGGCCGATGACGACATCGAGGTGGACCTGGTAACGCGACTCGCGGCGCAGCCACTCCACCTGCGCCGAGCCGTCGACTGGGCCGCGGTAGTCGCCGGTGAGGGTGTAGCTCAGGCGCGTCGACGGTGGCCACTCGAACGCCACCGCGCCCGACGCGGCACCGGCCGCCGGGGCTGCGTTCGACGCCTCGGTCGTCGGCGTTACTTCGGCGGCGGCGCTGGCTGCCAGGTCCGGCCCAGGCTCGGGCACGGCGGCCGGTACCGGCTCGGGCACGGCGGCCTGCGCCGGCTCGGGCACCGGCAGCGGCTCGGCCGGCAGCGCCGGTGTGGTCTCGGCTTGAAGCGGCGCAGACGCTGGCGTGGCAGGCGCCGCCACCACGGCGGCCGCGCGCCGGACCCGCCTCTTGGGCGCTGGCGGCGCGGGCGCTGGCAGCGCCGGTGCCAGTTCCTGCACGAAGGCGATTTCGATCCGGCGTGGTGCCGCGTCCGCGGCGCCCAGCCCGAGGCGGTGGGCTTCGGCCACGGCATGAAGAACCCATAGGTGGGTCAGCGTGACCACCACCACGAGCGCCAGCGCCGCAAGCCGCCATCGCACGGCGGCCGGCTGGGCGTTTATTTCAGGCACCGAGCCAGCCCTGGCGCAGGACGGCTGCGGCACCCGGGGCATCCGAGAGAGCGAGTGTGATCGTGGGCATCATGTCGCACGCCGGGTCGACCCGGCAGTTGCGCACCCGCTCGTCACGCACGAACAGCAGTTCGAAGGCGACGCCGGGTGCGAGCCACTGGCGCGCGTCCTCCAGGCGCCGGATGCGCCAGCCGTCGACCGCCAACAGTTCGTCGCCGGCCGCGAGCCCGGCACGCTCGGCGGCACTGCCGCGCAGCACGGATCTCACGTGCACACCCGACACCGCGCCCTCCGACAGGCGCAGCCCGACCGCTTGCGCCAAGGCAGCGGGCGACTGCTGCCAGCGCACCCCCGCCGCCTCGAGCAGCGGCTGCAACGGCAGCTCGTCGGTGCCGTGCACCCAGGCCTGCAGCTCGGCCCGCAGCGAGCGCCCGGCGACCTGCACCAACGCCTGCTCGATGTCGGGCTCGGTGAGGCCACGCCGGCGGCAGCGTTGCCAGAGCAGCCGCAGCACCTCGTCGAGGCTGCCCTGGCCGTCGGCACGCAGCGTGAGGTCGAAGGCGAGTGCGACCAAAGCGCCCTTGGTGTAGTAGCTGACGGTCGAGTTGGGCGTGTTCTCGTCGCTGCGGTAATAACGCGTCCAGGCGTCGAAGCTGGCCGCCGCGACACTCTGCACCTGCCGCCCCGGCGACGCCGCCAGCGCCGTGATCGTTCGCGCGAGCAGGCGCAGGTACTGCGCCGCGTCGACGAGGCCGGCGCGCAGCAGCAGGCGGTCTTCGAAGTAGGTGGTGAAGCCCTCGAAGAACCAGAGCAAGCTAGTGTGGTTCTCGCGGTTGTAGTCGGGCGATGCCCACTCGCGCGGGCGCAGGCGCTTCACGCTCCAGGCATGGAAGAGCTCGTGCGCGACGAGCCCGAGCAGTGCCACATAGCCCTCGCTGCGCGCGCTTTCGCCCGTGCGCGGCAGGTCGCGGCGGGCACACACGAGGGCAGAACTGATGCGGTGCTCGAGGCCGCCGCACCCGCTACCGCCGGCATGGAGCAGGAACAGGTAGCGTGCAAACGGCGCCGCGCCACGCGGGTGCCAGAACGCGATGGTCTCGGCGCAGACGCGGCGCATGTCGTCGGCCAGCCGGTCGGCGCTGAACGACGGCCAGGCCCCGGTCACCACGACCTCGAAGCGCACCCCGCCGGCCTTGAACCCCAGACGCTGCAGACGCTGCACGGGGCCGAGTTCGAATGGGTGATCGACCAGTTCGTCGTAGTCGGCCGCCACAAAACGGTGCCGGGCGCTCGCCGCGGGCATCGCGGTGGCGAGGCCCCAGCCCGGCGGCAACTTGCCGATCTGCAGCGTGTGCGGCTCGGCCTCGCGGCCCTCGGCGCGCAGCAACACGCTGCTGCCGTTGAAGAAACCCCGTTCGCTGCCGAGGAAGGCACCGCGCACCGAAGCATCGAAGGCATAGACCAGGTAGCTCAGCGTCAGCGCCGAGCGGTCGCCAGCGTGCGCGACCCAGCTCGTCTTGTCGACCTGCTCCAACGGGACCGGCTCACCGCGCTGGACGGCCCGCAGGCCGCTCAGGTGGCGCACGAAGTCGCGCACCATGTAGCTGCCCGGTGCCCACACCGGCAGGCTGAAGCGCTGCGCCGGCGCCGGGCGTGAGAGGGTGAGCGTGACGCGAAACAGGTGCGCGTGCGCGTCGGCGACGTCGACGCGGTAGCGCGGCATGGTTCAGCGCGGTCCGGCCGCGGCCCGGCGATCAACCACGCTTGGACGCGGCCGTGAGCAGCTTCTCCAACTCGGCCGCGGGGATCGCGCCGGGGGCACGCGAGCCGTCTTCGAACACCGCCGCAGGGGTGCCCTGGACACGGTGCTTGCGCCCCAGATCGGTGTTGCGCGCGAGCGCCGAGCTGTCGCACTTGGCGTCGCCCGCGGCCGGCGCGTTGCCGCCCAGCATCCAGTCGCGCCAGGCCTTGCCCGGGTCCTTGGCGCACCAGATGTCACGCGACTTGGCGACCGAGTCGGGGCCCAGGATCGGGTAGAGGAAAGCGTAGACGGTGACGTCCTTCAGTCCCGCGACATCGCGCTCGAAGCGTTTGCAGTAGCCGCAGTTCGGGTCGACGAAGACGGCCATCTTGCGCGCGCCGTTGCCCTGCTTGAAGCTGATCGCGTCCTTCAGCGGCAGCTTGGCGAAGTCGATCGCGGTGAGCTTGGCGATGCGCGCTTCAGTCAGGTTGCTGCGCGTGCGGGCGTCGATCACCTCGCCCTGGATCAGGTGGTTGCCCTGTTCGTCGGTGTAGAGCAGGTCGGTGCCCAGGCGCAGCTCCCAGATCCCGGGGATCGGCGTCTTGCTGACCTCGTCGATCTTGGGCAGGCTGGGCAGGCGCTCGGCCAGGTTCTTGCGGATCGCGGCTTCGTCGGCACAGGCCGCACCGGCGGCGAACAGGAGGCCGACCGCGGTCAGCGCAGCCAGGGTGGTCATCGGGCGGGGGTTCATGGCGTGTCCAGGTTCAGGATTGAAGGGCCCGCGCGGTGAGCAGCTTCTTCAGCGGCGGCAAAGCATCGAGCAGAGTCAGGCCGCGGTTGCGGAGTTCCCTGACGATGGGTTTTTCGCTCGCGAACAATTGCAGCAGACCGTCGGTGACGTGACCCATTGCACGCGTCGGTGCATGGCGTTCGCGCGCATAACGGCGCAGCAGCCGCTCGTCGCTCAAGGCCCGGAAGGGCTCGCGTGCGGCAATCACCTGCGCCAGCACCTGGACGTCGGCCAGGCCCAGGTTCAGGCCCTGCCCCGACAGCGGGTGCACCACGTGCGCGGCATCACCGACGAGCGCCCAGCCGGTGCCGCAGACACGCTCGGCACGCGCCAGCGTCAAGGGCCAGGCGGCACGCTCGCCCGTCAGGCCGAGCTGGCCCGCGGCCCCGCCGGTGGCGTCCATCAACGCGTTCTCGAAGGCGGCGACGGGAAGCGCCAGCAACTCGCCGGCACGGGCATCGGGTACCGACCACACCAGACCGTACGAATGGCCTGGCGCAGGACGGTCGAAAGGCAGCAGGGCCAGCACGTCGGGGGATCGGAACCACTGCCGAGCCAGGCCGGCGTGCGGGATGTCGGACTGAAGCCGGGCCGCCACGGCGCGCTGGCCGTAGTGCACGACATCGGTCTGCACGCCCAACGCAGCGCGGCCGGCGGACTGCCTGCCGTCGGCCAGCACGAGCAGCGTCGCTGGCACCTCGGCTTCGACCACGCTCACGTGCGGGGCGAAGCGCAGCGCGTTTGCGAGCACGGCGTCGAGTTCGGCCGCGTCGACGATCCAGGCCAGCACGTCGGTGCCTTGCGCGTAAGCCGAAAACACGAGCGAGGCATCGATGGCGTCGCCTTCGATGCGCATGTCGTAGACGGCGCTGCGCGCATCGCTGGCGAGGCCGTCCCAGACCTTCAACTCGCCCAGCAAGCGCACCGAGCGTGCGTTGAGCGCATACGTGCGAACGTCGGCAGCCGGATTCGACGGCGCCGGCGCACGCTGCAGCGCCACGCGCAGACCCTGGCGCGACAGCGCCAACGCCAGGCTCGAACCCACCGCGCCGGTGCCGCGCACGCAGACGTCGAAGCTGCCATTGCTTTGCATCGCGGGGATTGTAGGCACCGGGCACAATCGGCCGCGGCGCACCCGGGCATGGCCCCGGGACGGCATCGACGGCACCCAACATACCCATGAGCGAACTGAACTGCACCCTGAGCACCCTGAGCCTGCACCCGGTCAAGTCCTGCGCCCGCATCGACCTGCGCGAAAGCCTGCTCGTCGAGACCGGGCTCGAGTTCGACCGCGCCTGGATGGTCGTCGACGCCGAGGGCGAGATGCTCACCCAGCGTGAACACCCGCGGCTGGCGCTGGTGCAACCCAGCCTGCGCCACGACGACGTCAAGCTGCGCGCACCCGGCATGCTCGCGCTGCACCTGGCGCTCGGCGCGGTCGAGGGCCGCACCCGGGTGCGGGTCTGGGCCGACGTGGTCAAGGCCTACGACATGGGTGCGCTGGCGGCGCAGTGGTTCAGCGACTTCCTCGGTGTGAAAGGGCTGCGCCTGGTGCGCTTCGACCCCGAGCAGCAGCGTCTGTCGGACCCGGCCTGGGCCGGCGAGATCGCGGCCGAGAACGCGTTTGCCGACGCATTTCCGCTCTTGGTGGCGTCGACGGCGTCGCTCGCCGAACTGAACCGGCGCCTCGTGGCAGCCGGCGAGGCGCCGGTGACGATGCAGCGCTTCCGTCCGAACATCGTGCTCGACGGACTGCCCGACGCCCACGGCGAGGACTTCATCGACACGCTGCAAATCGAAGCGCCCGAGGGGCCGGTGACCTTGAAGCTGGTCAAGCCCTGCACACGCTGCACCATCCCGGACATCGACCCGCTGACCGCCACCCCCGGCCACAGCGTGGGCGATGCGCTGGCGGCCTACCGCGCCGACGCGCGGGTGAAAGGCGGCATCACTTTCGGCATGAACGCGGTCATCGTCTCCGGCATCGAGCACACGCTGCGTGTTGGAGCCGCAGTCTCTGCAACGATCGCGTTCTGAGCCGCGCGCCTTGCGCTCCGCGCTGCACAACTGGCAGCTCTTCGCCATCGCCGTGCTGGTGTGGGGCACGACCTGGCACGCCATCGTCTACCAGCTCGCGCACACGAGCCCCGCGTTCGGCGTCGCCTTGCGCTTCGGCGCCGCCGGTGCCGCGGTGCTCGCCTGGTGCGCCTGGCGGGGCGAGCAACTGCGCTTCAGCGCGCCTGAGCACGCCCGTCTCGCGCTGCAGGGCGCGTTCATGTACTCGGTGTCCTACCTGTGCATCTACCACGCCGAGCGGTTCGTGCCGTCGGGACTGGTCGCGGTGGGTTACAGCGCGTCGCCGCTGCTCCTGGGCGTGGTGGCGTGGGCGCTATGGCGCACGCCGCTGACAAGGCGCTTCCTGTTCGGCGGTGTGCTCTGCCTGGCGGGTGTGGTGTTGATCTTCTGGCCCGAGCTCGCGCAGATGACACGAGGCACGCAGGCCCTGCGCGGCGCCGCTTTCACGGCCAGCGCGGTGCTGCTGTCGGCCGTGGGCAGCCTGATCGCCTCGCGCAACAAGGGTGCGGGCCTGCCCTTCTGGCCGGCACTGGGTTACGGCATGCTCTACAGCTCGGCCGTCTCGTGGCTCTTCGTCGTCGGCGACGGGCAGGTGATGGCGTGGCCGGCGTCGCTGTCGTGGTGGCTGTCGTGGGCTTACCTCAGCATCTTCGGCTCGGTGCTGGCCTTTGCCTGCTACCTGACGCTGCAGCAGCGCCTCGGGCCCGGTGCGGCTTCCACCGTCGGCACGGCCACGCCGGTGATCGCGCTGCTGGTGTCGACCGCGTTCGAGGGCTACCGGCCGGGCCTGGTGAGTGTGCTCGGCATCCTGCTCGCGGTCGTCGGCAACCTGCTGATCCTGGGCGCGCGTGTCAGCTCGGCCGCTTCTCCGGCAGCGGAATGAACTCGGATTCGCCCGGCACGGGGTCGAAGCGCTGCGCCGCCCAATCGTCGGCCGCCTGCACGATGCGCTCGCGCCGGCTGGAGACGAAGTTCCACCACATGTGGCGATGGCCGAGCGGATCGCCGCCGACAAGCGCCAGGCGCGCGCCGGCGAGCGCGCTCAGCTGCACCGTCGCGCCGGCGTCCAGCACCGCGAGCGTGAACGGCGGCACCAGCACCCCGTCGATGGCAAAGGCTTCGTCCACCGCATAGAGCGCGCGCTCCTGCGCCAGCGGCGGCAGCCAGAGCGTCGCGCCGGGCGCCAGCGCGATGTCCAGGTAGGTGGTCGGCGACAGCGCCGGCACCGGCGAGGCCGCACCGAAAGCGTTGCCCACCAGCACCCGCACCCGCGCGCCGCCCAACTCGACCTCAGGGATCGCCGAGGCCGGCGTGTGCGAAAAGGCAGGCGCCGATTCTTCCAGTGCCTCCGGCACGGCGACCCACAGCTGCAGGCCGTGGCTGCGGCGAACGACCGCACGCAAGTCGTCGGGCGTGCGCTCGGAGTGCACGATGCCGCGCCCCGCGGTCATCCAGTTGACCGCGCCGGGCTCGATGCGCTGCACCACGCCGGTGGAATCGCGATGCATCATCGCGCCCTCGAAGAGGTAGGTCACCGTGGACAGGCCGATGTGCGGGTGCGCCCGCACGTCGTGGTTGTCCGCCGGCTGCGCCTCGATCGGGCCGAAATGGTCGAAGAACACGAACGGGCCGACGGCCCGGCGCTGCGCGGCCGGCAGCAGCCGGCGCACGAGGAAGCCGCCGCCGAGGTCCTTGGTATGGGCGTTCAACAGTTGCAAGCCGGGCATCGCGGTCCTTTGTAGTCGAGGCGAATAAAATCGAACGCTTCGCCGCGCGCGGCCACCGAAAGCGTTTCCCATGAGTCTGCAATGCGGCATTGTCGGCCTGCCGAACGTCGGCAAGTCCACCCTCTTCAATGCCCTTACCAAGGCCGGCATCGCGGCCGAGAACTACCCCTTCTGCACGATCGAGCCCAACGTCGGTGTGGTCGAGTTGCCCGACCCGCGCCTGCACAAGCTGGCCGATGTGGTCAAGCCCGAGAAGGTGGTGCCGGCGATCGTCGAGTTCGTCGACATCGCCGGCTTGGTGGCCGGTGCGAGCAAGGGCGAGGGCCTGGGCAACCAGTTCCTGAGCCATATCCGCGAGACCGACGCCACCGTCAACGTGGTGCGCTGCTTCGACGACGACAACGTGATCCATGTCGCCGGCAAGGTCGACCCGCTGTCCGACATCGAGATCATCCAGACCGAGCTCTGTCTGGCCGACCTGGCGACGGTGGAAAAAAGCCTGCACCGCTACGTCAAGGCCGCGCGTTCGGGCAACGACAAGGAAGCCGCGGCATTGGTCAAGGTGCTCGAGAAGTGTCAGGCCGCGCTCGACCAGGCGCACCCGGTGCGCGGCATCGACTTCAGCAAGGAAGAGCGTGTGATCCTGAAGCCGCTGTGCCTGATCACCGCCAAGCCGGCGATGTTCGTCGGCAACGTGGCCGAAGACGGCTTCGAGAACAACCCGTACCTCGACAAGCTGCGGGCCTACGCCGCGAAGCAGAACGCACCCGTGGTCGCCATCTGCGCCAAGACCGAGGCCGAACTGGCCGACATGGAAGACGCCGACCGGCTGCTGTTCCTGCAGGAAATGGGGCAGGACGAGCCCGGCCTGAACCGGCTCATCCGCGCCGCCTTCAAGCTGCTCGGGCTGCAGACCTACTTCACCGCCGGGGTGAAGGAGGTGCGCGCGTGGACGATCCACATCGGCGACACCGCGCCGCAGGCGGCGGGCGCGATCCACACCGATTTCGAACGCGGCTTCATCCGCGCCCAGACCATCGCCTACGACGACTTCGTCGCCTTCAAGGGCGAACAGGGCGCCAAGGACGCCGGCAAGATGCGCGCCGAGGGCAAGGAATACGTCGTCAAGGACGGCGACGTGATGAACTTCCTGTTCAACGTCTGAGCCAGCGGGGCCATTTCCGCGATCTGGCCTGCCACAGGCCGCCTACACCGGGCTTGGCCAGCCAACAGCGGTGCTACGCTGAACCCATGTCCGGACCCCTGGCCTGGCTTGTGTTGGCGATCGGCCTGGCAGCCATCACGTTGCTCGGCGCTTTGGT
>DATDER010000295.1:0-10756 GCA_036523095.1 Rubrivivax sp. | reverse complement strand
GGCCGACAACACGGCAATCCGGTCGGCCAGCGTCATCGCCTCGACCTGGTCGTGCGTGACATAAATGATGGTCGCGCCCAGTCGCTGGTGCAGCTTCTTGATCTCGGTGCGCATCTCGTGGCGCAGCTGGGCGTCGAGGTTGGACAGCGGCTCATCGAAGAGGAAGACCTTGGGCTGGCGCACGATGGCCCGCCCGATGGCCACCCGCTGGCGCTGCCCGCCCGACAGTGCGGCGGGCCGGCGGTCGAGCATGTGGTCGATGTGGAGCAGCTTGGCGGCGTCCATCACGCGGCGCTTAATCTCGTCTTCGGGTGTCTTGCGCAGGCGCAGGCCGAAGGCCATGTTGTCGTACAGCGTCTTGTGCGGGTACAGCGCATAGTCCTGGAAGACCATTGCGATGTCGCGATGGCGTGGCGGCAAGGCGTTGACGACCGTGCCGTCGATGGCGACGGTGCCGCCGCTGATCGGCTCCAGCCCCGCCACCATGCGAAGCAGGGTGCTCTTGCCGCAGCCCGAGGGCCCGACGAAGACGACGAACTCGCCATGCTGGATCTGCAGGTCGACACCATGGATCACGGTGACCTTGCCGTCGTAGGTCTTGACGACTTGCTTCAGGTCGACGGCCGCCATGTCAGTAGCCCTGGGGCGCGGGAGCAGGCGCTGCCATCGCAGGCTGCCCCTTCAAGGCCTGCACCGCGCCCGTGGCCGCGCGCATCATCAGACCCAGGTCGGAGGCGATGGCGACGAAGTCGAATCCCATCTCGCGGTACTCGCGCACCACCTCGGGTGTGCCGCCCACGGTGCCGACATGCAGGCCGGCGGCGCGGGCCCGGCGCGCGGCGTCGGCCATCACCTTCTGCACCTCGGGATGCGTGAGCTGGCCGACGTAACCCATGCTCGCCGACAGGTCGGCCGGGCCCATGAACAGGCCGCCCAGCCCAGGCGTGGCAGCGATCGCTTCCAGCTCGTCGACCGCCTGCAGCGTCTCCAGCTGCACGAGCACGGTGATGCCGGCGTTCGCGGTCTTGAAGTAGTTTGGCGCGGTGCCGAAACGCGAGCCGCGGCTCATGCCGGCCAGGCCGCGCACGCCTTCGGGCGCGTAACGCGCCGCTTGCACCGCCTGGCGGGCCTCGCCAGCGTTCTGCACGTAGGGCACCAGCAGGGTGGTGGCGCCGGCGTCGAGCACGCGCTTGATCGTCACGGTGTCATTCCACGGCACCCGCGTCACGGTGAGCATCGGTGTGCCGGCGGCCGCCTGCAGCAAATGGATCAGGTTCGTCAGGTCGAGCGGTGAATGCTCCATGTCGACGACACCCCAGTCGAAGCCGGCGCAGCCCATGGCCTCGATCACGACCGGGCTGGCCGACATGAGCCAGGTGCCGAGCGGGGCGTTCGTCCCGGCGCGTTCCATCATCTGGGCAAATGCGTTCATCGCACGACCTTCTTCGTCAGTAGATTGCGGGTTCCGGGCTGGGCGCAGCGCCCTGCAGGAAGTCGAAGTCACAGCCTTCGTGCGCCTGCGTCACGTGTTCCTGATAGAGGCGTGTGTAACCCCGGGTCACGGGGCGCGCAGGCGGCTGCCAATCGGCACGGCGGCGCGCGAGTTCGTCCTCGGCGACGCACAGCGTGAGCGAACGCGCTTCGATGTCGAGCGCGATCTCGTCGCCGTCGCGCACCAGGGCGAGCGGGCCGCCGACCGCCGCTTCGGGGCTGACGTGCAGCACGCAGCTGCCGTAGTGCGTGCCGCTCATGCGGGCATCCGATATCCGCACCATGTCGCGCACGCCGCGCGCGAGCAGCTTCTTCGGGATCGGCAAACCGCCCCACTCCGGCATGCCCGGTGCACCCACAGGGCCGGCGTAACGCAGCACGAGCACGGTGTTCTCGTCGCAGACCAGTTCAGGGTCGGCGCAGCGCTGGTTCATCTCGGCCGGCGAATCGAACACGAGTGCGCGGCCGCGGTGCTTGAAGAAACGCGGGTCGGCCGCGCTGGCTTTCATCACGGCGCCTTCGGGTGCGAGGTTGCCGCGCACCACGGCGAGCGCGCCGCCGGCGCTGACCGGGCGGTCGAGCGGGCGGATGACTTCGTCGTCCTGCACTTCGGCCGCAGCGAGGTTGGCACCCAGCGTGTGGCCCGTGACCGTGAGTTCCCCCAGCGCCAGGTGTGCGCCCAGGCGCTTCATCAAGGCCGGCAGCCCACCGGCGTAGAAGAAGTCTTCCATCAGCCGGTCGCCACTGGGAAACAGGTTGGCCAGCACCGGCACTTCGCGTGCCGTTGCGTCCATGTCGTCAATGCTCAGCTCGATGCCGGCGCGGCGCGCCAGTGCCACCAGGTGCACCACGGCGTTGGTGGAGCCACCGAGCGCCATCTGCACCACTACCGCATTGAGGAACGAGGCGCGCGTGAGCAGGCGCGCCGGCGTGAGGTCTTCCCACACCATCTGCACGATGCGCTCCCCGCAGGTGGTGGCCATGCGCGGGTGGCCGGCGTCCATCGCCGGGATCGACGTGCTGCCGGGCAGCGCGAGGCCCAGCGCCTCGACGATCGCGGTCATCGTGCTGGCGGTGCCCATCGTGTTGCAGGTGCCGGGCGAACGTGTCATCTTGGCTTCGAGCCCGACCCATTCGTCGGCACCGATGCTGCCGGCCTGGTATTCGTCCCAGAACATGCGCGTGTGGGTGCCGGCGCCGATGCTGCGCGTGACGCCGCCACGCACCTGGCGGTCGTTCAACATCGGGCCCGCGGGGCAGAAGACCGTCGGCAGGCCCATGCTGATCGCGCCCATCACGGTCCCGGGGGTCGTCTTGTCGCAGCCGGCGAGCAGCACCACGCCGTCGATCGGATGCGAGCGCAGCAGTTCTTCGACCTCCATCGCGAGGAAGTTGCGGTACAGCATCGTGGTCGGCTTGACCATCACCTCGCCCAGGCCCATCGCAGGCAGTTCGAAGGGCGTGCCACCGGCCATCAACACGCCGCGTTTGACGCTCTCGGCACGCTCGCGCAAGTGCGCATGGCAAGGCGACAGATCGCTCCAGGTATTGACGATGGCGATGATGGGCCGGTCCATCACGTCCTGCCGCCGCAGGCCCATCTGCTGGACGCGCTGGCGGTGGGCGAAGCCGCGCATGCCAGTGTCGGCGAACCAGCGCCGGCTGCGCAACTCAGCGAGCGTCTTGCGTGGTGTGTTGGGGGAAGTGCTCATGCCGGCGAATCGTGTTACCGCTAACATTACCTGTCGCCCGTGGCACATTCCATCCATACAAACCCGGGATCCCGATTGAACAGCCGCGACCCCACCCCCGCCCGCCGCGCCCGCCCGGGCCACGGCCGCGCTACGCTGCAGGACGTGGCCGCGGTGGCCGAAGTCACCAAGATCACGGTCTCGCGGTACCTGCGCGAGCCGACGAAGGTCGCGCCCGCCACCGCCGAGCGCATCCGGGCGGCGCTCCAGGCCACCGGCTACATGCCCAACAAGCAGGCAGGGCTGTTGGCGAGCGGACGCTCCAACATCGTTGCCGCCCTGATCCCGAACCTGAGCCACTCGATCTTCGGCGAAACGGTGCAGGGCCTGAGCGAAGGGCTGCAGGCCGCCGGCATCGAGTTGCTGCTGGCGTCCACCGACTACTCCCCCGCGCGTGAAGAGCAGCAACTCCGCACGCTGCTCGGATGGGCGCCTTCCGCCATCGTCGTCACCGGCAGGCGCCACACCGAAGGCGCGCTGCGGCTGCTGAGCAACGCCCACGCGGCGGGAACCCCCGTGGTCGAGATGTGGGACCGGCATCCCGAAGAGGCCACCGCCTTCGCGCAGATCGGCTTCGACCACGGCCAGGTCGGCCGAGCGATGGCGCGCCACCTGCTGGACGCGGGGCACCGTGACGTCGCTTACGTGGACAGCGGCGTGGCGACGGACTTCCGGGCCCACGAACGGGGCGCCGCCTTTGCCGAAGAAGCGCGCGAGCGCGGGGCACGGTTCAAGCTCCTGCGTGCAGCCACCGGCGATCCTTTCGATGCCGGCCGGCAGGCCTTTGCAGCGCTGCAGGCGCTGCGCGGCAAGGCCATCACGGCCGTGGCCTGCGCCAACGACCAGCTCGCGTGCGGGCTCATGATGCAGGCGCTGGCCCAGGGCACGCCGGTCCCGCAGGCGCTGGCAGTGCTCGGCTTCGGTGACTTTCCGGTCGGGCGGCAGCTGACACCGGCGCTGTCGACCGTCCATCCGCCTTCCTACGAGATCGGCCGCGCTGCAGCGCATGCGCTGGTGCAGGCCATGGCCAACGGCGGGCCCGCGCAGGGGCTGGCGCTGCCCTGGCAGCTGATTGCACGCAGCAGCACGGCACGCAGCGGGTGACCGATCAATCGGCCTGGATCTTTGCCGCCGCGATGATGCGGCTCCAGCGCTCGACCTCGCTCGCAAGGAAGGGTGCGAACTCGCGCGGCCCGCGTGCATCGACCCGAAAGCCCTGCGTGCGCGCACGCTCGACGATGTCGGCGCCACCCATGATGGCGACGATCTCGCTGCCGAGCTTCGCGACGACGGCGTCGGGTGTGGCGGCAGGTGCCATCACCGCGGTCCAGTTCTCCACCAGCAGTTGCGGCAGGCCGGCCTCGGCGGTGGTCGGTACCTCAGGCACGAGGGGGTGGCGCTCCGCGCTGGCAATGGCCAGGGCCCGCAGCTTGCCCGACTTGACGTGCGCGACGCTCTCGGGGAAGTTGGAGAAGATCACGTCGAGCTGGCCACCGATCAGGTCGACCATGCTCGGCGCGCCGCCTTTGTAGGGAATGTGCTGGATGTCGGCCTTGACGGTGTCTGCAAAAAGGGCCAGCGTCAGGTGCGGCGGGGTGCCGTTGCCCGACGAGCCGGCGTTGAGCTTTTGTGCCTTGGCTTGTGCGATCAGGTCCTTGAAGTCCTTGATCGGGCTCGCCGCGGGCACCACGACCAGGATTGGTGAGCCCGCGAGCAGCGCCACGGGCTTCAGGTCACGCTGGAAGTCGAACGGCGCCCTGCCCTTGTACAGCGTCACGTTGGCGGCGTGGGTGAGCGTGATCGCGAGCAGGTGGTAGCCGTCACCGGGCGACTTGGCCACCGCGTCGGCGCCGATCTGCGCGCCACCGCCGGGCTTGTTGTCGATGACGACATTGAGGCCCCAGCGGGTGCCCAGTTGCTGTCCCACCAGGCGTGCCATCACGTCGGTCAATCCGCCAGGCGGGAAAGGAACGACGTAACGCAGCGAAGCCCCCGTCTTCGGGTAGTCGGCCTGCGCCCACGCCCCGCCCGCCATTGCGGTGCCCGCGGCCCAGCTCATCCATTCACGTCGTTGCATCGGTGGTCTCCAGTGATCAGCCCACATGGTGGCGGAGCGGAGCGCCCGCCGCAACGCGGCTGTTTATGCGAATTCTTTCGTTGACGGCGCGGCGATCACGCGGTGCGCCACGCGGCTAACAAAGTTTCAGGCACCTCGATGCCCTCGGCCTCGGCCCGGCGGCGCAAGGACTCGCGCCGCGCGCCGGGCAGGCGCACGCCGTCGTCGCGCAGCATCTCGGCCACCAGCACCTCGACGCGGTCGAGGTAGGCGGCCGCACCCGCGAGCGCGGCCGGATCGACGATGACAAAGGCCTGGCCGATGCCGGGCCGGTTGCCTTCGTCGACGAAGAAGCTCGACGCCTCGAATCCGAAATTCGCGCCGATCAGCGCCGTCACCAGCAATTCGACCACCAGCGCCAGCATCGCCCCCTTGGGCGACGACACGGCCCCCAGCGGCAACATCGATCCGGCGAGGGCCGCCTGCGCATCGGTGGTCGGCTCGCCACGCGCATCTAGCGCCCAGCCGAGCGGGATCGGCTGGCCGCTCTTCGCCGCCACCATGACCTTGCCGCGCGCGACTTCGGACAGACTCAGGTCGATCATCAACGCGTCGGCGCCACGGCGCGGGAACACCGCCGCCACCGGGTTGGTGCCGAAGATCGGGTGTCTGCCACCGGCTGCGGGCATCGCAGCCGGCGAGTTGGCAAAGCCAAGGCCGACCATGCCGGCCGCCGCCGCGCCGCGCAGGTGGTCGACCACGACACCGCAGTGGTGGCTGCGCACGACGCCGGCGAAGGCGATGCCGTGCGCCCGCGCGGTGGCCACGGCTTCGCTGACGGCGAGCTCGCAGGCAGGAAAAGCGAGCCCGGCGTCGGCATCGACCACAAGCGCCCCGCCCTTTTGGTGCACCACACGCGCACTCGCCGCGCCGTTGACACGCCCGTTGCGCAGATGGGTCGTGTACTGCGCCACCCGCGACAGGCCATGCGAGCCGAGGCCTTGTGCTTCGGCCAGCACCAACGCGCGGGCAGTCGATTCGGCCATCGCAGTACCCGCGCCGGCGCGCTGCAACACGGCGCTGACGAGCCCCTGCACTTCGGCGATCGGCAGCTTCATGCCAGCGCCTCCAGCACCTTGCCGGCGATGAGGAAACTCACACGTTCGTTGGCTTCCGCGGTGACGCCGGCCACATGCGGTGTCAGCAGCAGGTTGGGGCAGCCTTCGAAATGAGGCGACGGCGGCAGCGGCTCGTGTTCGAAGACATCGATCGCGGCGCCGCCGAGGTGGCCTCTGCGGAGCGCGTCGGCCAGCGCGGCCTCGTCGATGATGCCGCCGCGCGAAGTGTTGACGAGGACAGCGCCCGGCTTCATCGCCGCGATGCGTTCGGCGCCGAACAGGCCGCGTGTACCGTCGACGAGTGGCACATGCAGGCTCACGACGTCGGATACCGCGACCAGGTCCCCCAGGCCGCCACGCCGCACGCCGAGTTCGGCGAAGGCCGGGTGGTCGGCGTCCATCATCGAGTCGAAGGCCACCACCTCCATGCCGAGCCCGCGGGCGAGCCGGGCCGTGAGTTGCCCGATCGAGCCGAAGCCGATCAGTCCCAATGTCTTGCCACCGACCTCACGCCCGTTCGACAAGGCGTTGCGCGGCCACTGGCCGGCCGCCACCGCGGCGCTGGATCCGTAGGCGCCACGCAACAACAGCATCGCGGTGCCGACCACGTACTCGGCCACCGACAAGGCGTTGGCCCCGGTAGCGGGGATCACCCTCAGCCCGCGCTGTTCGCACGCGGCAACGTCGATGTTGTCGAGCCCGACGCCGAGCCGGCCTACCACCCGCGCCCGCTGCAGCGCATCGAGCAGCGCGCCGCGCACCTGGGTCCGGTTGCGCACGATGAGGGCGTCGGCCCGGGCCGCTTCGGCCAGCAGGCGCGGCGCGTCGTCGACCAGCTTCGGGTCGTACAGCACGTCGTGCGCCGCGCGCAGGCGCGGCAAGGCACGCTCGTCGATGAATTCGGTGATGACGATGCGTGCCATGCGCGTCTCCTCGTGCTCAAGCCGACTCGTAGAGCCGTGTCATCACGAACTCGCGGTGCCCCAGCGCCTCGGCCGCGGTGAAACGGCCGTTGGCCGTGCGCAGCATCACCTCGAGCGCCCGGTCACCCGCCTGTTCGAGCGTCAGCTCACGCTGGAGCAGGCCGGTCACGTCGACGTCGATGTGCTCGCTCATCGTGCGCACCGTGCGCGGGTTGGCGCACAGCTTGATCACCGGCAGGATCGCGTTGCCGATCACGTTGCCCTGCCCGGTGGGGAAGAAGTGCACGACGAAGCCCGAGGCCGCGCACAGCGTCACCATCTCGGCCGCGGCCGAAGACGAATCCATGAACCACAGCCCGGGATGGGTCGGCATCTCGGCCTTGTCGATCACACCATCGACGGTGCAGCGCTTGCCGATCTTCTGGATGTTGCCCAGCGCCTTCTCTTCGATCGTGGTCAGGCCGCCGGCGATGTTGCCCTTGGTGGGTTGGCTGTCGGCGAGGTCGCTCGTCTTGTGGCGCTCGATCACCGCCTGGTAGCGGTTGAACATGAACATGAACTCTTCGCGCACCTTGTCGTTGGCGCAACGCGCGGCGACGATGTGTTCGCCGCCGGTCAACTCGGTCGTCTCGCCGAAGCACAAGGTCGCACCCAGCGGGTGCAACTGGTCGAAGGCGCTGCCCACGGTGGGGTTGGCGCCGCAGCCGCTCGTGGTGTCGCTCTCGCCGCACTTGGTGCTGACCCACAACTCGTGGATCGGGCACAGCTCGCGCTGCTTCTCGCTGGCCCACTGCACGTACTCGCGGGCCGCCTTGCTCGCACGCATGATGGTGTCGTGGTCGCCGTGCTGCTCGATGCCGAAGCCGACCACCGGCTTGCCGGTGAGCTTGATGCCGTCGACGACCTTCTGCGTCCAGCCGTCCTCGATGCCGATCACCACCACCGCCGCGACGTTGGGGTTGGAACCGGCGCCGATGAGGGTTCGGAAGTGCAGTTCCAGGTCGGCGCCGAACTGCAGCCGGCCGTAGGGATGCGGAATCGCCAGCGCGCCCTTGATGTTGTGCGCCACGGCTTCGGCCGCGGCATTCGACAAGTCGTCGAGCGGCAGGATGATCACGTGGTTGCGCACGCCGACGCGGCCGTTCTCGCGCCGGTAGCCCAGGAAGGTGGTGTCTTTGGAAATGTGGGTCATGTCGAATCCTTACCAGCGTTTGGTCTTGATGTTGTGAACGTGCGCGTGCTGGCCCTTCTGTGCCGGCGCCACCACCTTGCCCATGTCGATGCCGTACTTGATGACGGTGTCGCCGGGCGCCATGTCCACCAGCGCCACCTTGTGGCCGATCGGAATGTCCTGCTTGGCCTGGACCTCGATCATGCGGTCCTCGTCCATGATCCAGCCGTTGAGCGTCATGCCGGCCGTCACACCTTCGACCACCACGACCGCGACGGTGTCCTTGGCGTCGTGCAACACGAAGTGAATCATCCTGCTCTCTCCTGTTCGGGGCGCTGCAAAACCGCAGCACGGTGCTGAATGTGCGGCAGTCCGATCCCGCCTGTCAAACGTGTCATATAGATGACTTGCATGAATAACGGCAAGTCCGCAGAATCGCCGCCATGCCGGCCGCCGCCCCGACCTTCACGCCGATCGCACCCGAAGCCGCCGGCATGCCGCTGTACCGCAGCGTCAAGCGTGCGCTGCTGCGTGCGATCGAAGGCGGCGCGCTGCCGCCCGGCGGCGCGCTGCCGAGCGAGACCGGGCTGGCGGCCTCGTTCGGCGTCTCCATCGGCACGTTGCGCCACGCCGTGGACGAGCTGGTGGCCGAGCACATCCTGGTGCGCCGGCAGGGCCGTGGCACCTTCGTCGCGACGCACAGCGCCGACCGCTTCCTGTTCCAGTTTTTCCATGTCGAGCGCAGCGACGGTCTGCGCGAGGTGCCGCAGGTCGAGCTGCTGGCCTTTGCCCGGCTGCGGCTCGAGGACGAGGCCGCCGCCGCGGCGCTGAACCTGGCGCCCGGCGAGCCGGTGTTCGCGTTCGAGAACCGCCTCGTGCTGCAGGGCCGGCCGGTCGTGCACGACCAGATCGTGCTGCCGGCGGCCCTCTTCAAGGGCCTCAGCGAGCGCCGCCTGCGCGAGCGCGCGGGCACGATCTACCAGCTCTACCAATCGGAATTCGCGATCACGGTGGTGCGCGCGGTGGAACGTGCACGCGCCGTGGCCGCCGATCGCACCAGCGCGCGTGTGCTCGGTCTGGCGCCGGGCACACCCGTGATGCGGGTGTGCCGCAGCGCGCTGACCTTCGGCGACAAGCCGGTGGAGTTTCGCGTCTCGACCATCCACACCGCCCTGCACGAATACGTGCAGACCCTGTCTCGGCCCGCATGAGGGCGCGCGCTCGCTCGATCGCCGGCCTGGCGCCCGGCAGCGCGCTGGCCGGCGTGGTGGCGATTGCGGCCACTTTCGTGAGCCAGCTGTACGGCGGGCCGCAGATGCTGTACGCGCTCTTCTTCGGCCTCGCCTTCAACTACCTGAGCGAAGAGCCCCGCACCAAGGCCGGCATCGACTTCTGCTCGCGCCAGGTACTGCGCCTGGGCGTAGGACTGCTCGGTGCGCGCATCACGGCCGAGCAGATTGCCGGGCTGGGCTGGTTCACCGCGCTGACCGTGATCGCTGCCGTCGTGACCACCATCGGCTGCGGGCTGCTGCTCGCCAGGCGCCTGGGGCTGAGCCGGGCGCAGGGTGTGCTCTCGGGCGGCGCGGTGGCGATCTGCGGTGCGTCGGCGGCGCTGGCGATTTCTGCGGTGCTGCCGCGCGAAAAGCACGGCAACCGCTTCACGCTCATGGTCGTGATCACGGTCACCGTCTTGTCCACCCTGGCGATGGTGCTGTACCCGCTGGTTGCACGTGCGCTCGGGTTGAGCCCCGAACTGGCGGGCCTGTTCATCGGCGGCACGATCCACGATGTGGCGCAGGTCGTGGGCGCCGGTTACACGCTCGGGCCCGCCACGGGCGACGTCGCCACCGTCGTCAAGCTCTTTCGCGTCGCGATGCTGGCGGCTGTCGTGGTGGTCGTGTCGCTGGCCTTCAAGGCGGCGCGCGAACAGGCCGCCGCGGCGTCGCCCGGCCCCGCTGCGTCGCGCCAGCCGCTGGTGCCGTGGTTCTTGTGGCTCTTCGTCGCACTTGTGCTCGCCAACTCGGCAGGCGCGCTGAACGCCCCGCTGCAGCAGGGGCTCGGCTGGGCCTCGCGAGGCTGCCTGGTCGTGGCCATCGCCGCGCTGGGCATGAAGACCAGTTTCATGCAACTGGCCCAGGCCGGCTGGAGGCCGATCGTGCTGATCGTGGTGGAGACGTTGTGGATGGCGGCGCGGGTGCTGGGCGGGAGCGTGAGCCGGCTCCATGAGGCCGTCCGGGCGCACTCTG
>DATDER010000294.1:0-14899 GCA_036523095.1 Rubrivivax sp. | reverse complement strand
GACGGCCATGAAGACCTGATGGACACCGACCCCGGCGCCTGCATCGCCAAGGCCTACGACATGGTGCTCAACGGCTGGGAAATCGGCGGCGGCTCGGTGCGGATCCACCGCGCCGAGGTCCAGAGCAAGGTCTTCCGAGCGCTCAACATCGGGCCCGAAGAGGCGCAGCTCAAGTTCGGCTTCCTGCTCGACGCGTTGCAGTACGGCGCGCCGCCGCACGGCGGGCTGGCTTTCGGCCTCGACCGCATCGCCACGCTGATGGCGGGCGCCGATTCGATCCGCGACGTGATCGCGTTCCCGAAGACGCAGCGTGCACAGTGCCTGCTGACTGGCGCGCCGAGCAGTGTCGACGAAGCGCAGCTGCGCGAGTTGCACATCCGGCTGCGCAACACGGCGGCAGCCGCCTGACGATGGCGCCGCAGCGGGGCTTCAAGATCCCGCAGTCGGTCCTCGTGGTGATCCACAGCGCCGCGCTCGATGTCCTCCTCATCGAGCGCGCCGACAAACCCGGCTTCTGGCAGAGCGTGACCGGCTCCAAGGACACCGAAGCAGAGTCGTTTGCGGACACGGCCGTGCGTGAGGTGGCTGAAGAGACCGGCATCCATGTCGGCTCCCCTGAAGTGCCGCTGGCGAACCTGCGCGACTGGCAGTTGCGCAACGTCTACGAGATCTACCCGGTCTGGCGCCACCGCTACGCACCGGGTGTCACGCACAACACCGAACATGTCTTCGGCCTTCTCGTCCCGTGCGCCACGCCGGTGGAGCTGAACCCGCGCGAACATCTGCGCCACCAGTGGCTTCCCTGGCGTGAGGCGGCCGACCGCTGCTTCTCGCCCAGCAATGCCGAAGCGGTTCTGCAGCTGCCGCGTTTCATCGGGTAGGCTTTGCGGCCATGTCCGCCGCATCACGGTTCGCCCCCTCCACCCAGATCGACGCCACGGTGTTGCGCGTGGCCACGTACAACATCCACAAGGGTGTGCGTGGCGTGGGTCTGCGCAAGCGGCTCGAGATCCACAACCTGGGTCTCGCGGTCGAGGCGCTCGATGCCGACATCGTCTGCTTGCAGGAAGTGCGCCTGTTCCACCATGCCGATGCCCGCCGCTTCGAGCGCACGTCCTTCGGCTGGCCGAAGGGCGGTCAGGCCGAGTTCCTGGCGCCCGACGGCTACGATGTGGCCTACCGCACCAACGCGGTCACGCGCGACGGCGAACACGGCAACGCGCTGCTCTCGCGCTGGCCGCTCGGTCAGATCGCGCACCACGACGTCAGCGACCACCGCTTCGAGCAGCGGGGTCTGTTGCACGTGCCGGTTCACTTTGCGGGCAGCGTGGTGCATGTCGTCGTCGCGCACTTCGGACTCGTGCACGCCAGCCGCGTGCGCCAGGTGCAGCGTCTGGCAACGTACATCGAGAAGGAAGTGCCAGCGGGCGAGCCGCTGCTGGTGGCGGGCGATTTCAATGACTGGGGCGAGAAGCTCGACAAGCCGATGCAGGGCATCGGCTTGCTGCGTGCGCAGGCGCGGTCCGGGGAGAGCGCGCAGCGGCTCACCTTCCCGGCGCTGGTGCCGGTCTTTGCGCTCGACCGCCTCTACCTGCGCGGCCTGCAGTGCCGCTCGACGATGGTGCCGCGTGGCGTGGCCTGGGCGCGCATGTCGGACCACCTGCCGTTGGTGGTCGAGCTGGAACTGGCGTGAACGTGCCGGTACCGGGATTCAGCGGCGGCAACCGTGTCCGCCTGCTCACCGGTGGTGACGAACTCTTCCCGGCCGTGTGTGCCGCGCTCGAAGGCGCGCGGCACGAGGTCCTGTTTGCGAGTTACATCTTCAGCGATGACGCCGCCGGCCGGTGCGTTGCCGACGCGCTGATCGCGGCGGCGGCGCGTGGCGTGCGCGTGCGCGTCGTGCTCGACGGCTTCGGCGGCATCGGCACCTTGCCCGTGCTGCGAGGCTGGTTCCAGGACAGCGCCGTGCAGGTCGAGGTCTTCCGGCCGATCGATCGCTGGTGGAACTGGCTCCAGCCGAGCCAGCTGCGCCGCCTGCACCACAAGCTGTGTGCGGTCGACGGCCACACGGCCTTCGTCGGCGGCATCAACGTCATCGATGATCGCTTCGACCAACGCCACGGCTGGAGCGACGCGCCGCGCCTGGACTTCGCGGTCGAAGTGCGCGGCCCCGTGGCAGGCGACGTGGAGCACCTGGCGCAGGCGCTGTGGACCCGCGCCCACCTGGGCCATGGCTGGCGCGGCGAGGTGTCGCAGCTGGCGCGCAGCGCCGAGCCGATCAGCAGCACCTTGCGCCTGCTGCGCGACCTGAGCAGCGGGCAGGGCGGCGCGGCCGATGAGGTGGCGCCGCAGCCGCTGCCACCGGTGCGCGCGGCGCTCGTCGTGCGCGACAACCTGCGCCAGCGGCGTGCGATCGAACGGGCTTATGTCGGTGCGATCGGGAGCGCGCGCGAGCGCATCGACATCGCCTGCCCCTACTTCTACCCCGGCCGCGGCTTCAGGCGCGCGTTGCGGCGCGCCGCTGCCCGGGGCGTTCGCATCCGGCTACTCCTGCAAGGCAAGGCGGACTACCGTTTCGCCGCCCTCGCGGCGCAGGTCCTGTACGACGAGTTGCTGGGGCGCGGGGTGCGGGTCTTCGAATACACGCCCGCCTTCCTGCATGCCAAGGTGGCGCTGGTCGATCGCGAATGGGCCACGGTCGGCAGCTCCAACATCGACCCGCTGTCGCTGTTGCTCAACCTGGAGGCCAACGTCGTCGTCGTCGACGAGGCGTTCGCCGCCGACCTGGCGGCCCGGCTCGACGCTGCGTTCGCCGCGTCGGCCGAGATCACGGCGCCCCCGGTGCGGCCCGGGGTGCGTGGCCTTATGTCACGCGGCCTGGTCGCCTGGGTGGCCGCCGTCTACCTGCGTGTGGCAGGGATTACCGGGCGTTATTGACGACCCCCGGCCGCCGCTACATCGGCGGCGATTCACCAAAGCGGTTCGGCCCCGGCGTGCCGCGCACGAAGCCGTTGTCGACCAGCGCCCAGAGCCAGCCGACGATCGGGATCAGGCTCACCAGCACCCAGGCCGGCGCGCGGTCGCGGTCCTGCCAGCGTTTGGCCGAGATCGCGATCGCTGGCCAGACCAGGCCCAGGTTGACGATCACGTCGGCGTGGGTGCGCTTGATGCCCGCGATCCCGAGCAGGGCGTGGGCGAAGAGGCCCAGCCCGAGCAGCGCCACCACGCCGTAGAGCCAGAAGGTGCGTCGCGAGACCCGGCCCCGCAGGGCCAGGAACACGAAACGCGGCGAAGTCGGGTCGGCGTGCGGAATCAAGGGCGGCATGGGACGAAGTATTCCATGTCTGCGGCCGCGACAATCGGAGCATGGCCGCTGCCGAAGACGACCTGATCGTGTTGCGCCCGCAGGGGCTGTACTGCCCGGCAGGCGGGTTCTACATCGACCCCTGGCGGCCGGTGGAACGCGCTGTCGTCACGCACGCGCATGCCGACCACGCGCGGCGCGGGCACGGCGCGTACCTCGCCAGCGCGCGCAGCCTGGGCGTGCTGCGCGCTCGCCTGGGCGATGTGCCACTGCAGGGGCTGGACTTCGGCGAGCGCATCCTGCTCGGCGACACCACGCTGAGCCTGCATCCGGCCGGTCACGTGCTCGGCTCGGCGCAGGTGCGGGTGGAACACCGCGGCCGGGTCTGGGTCGCCTCGGGCGACTACTTCGTGAGCGGTGTCGGTGACGGCAACCCCACCTGCGACGCCTTCGAGCCGGTGCGCTGCGACTGCTTCATCACCGAAAGCACCTTCGGCCTGCCAATCTACCGCTGGCGTGCCCAGCGTGCCGTCTTCGCCGACGTCAACGCCTGGTGGCAGGCGAACGCCGAGGCCGGGCGCGCGAGCCTGCTGCTCGGCTACAGCTTCGGCAAGGCGCAACGGCTCATCGCTGGGGTCGACCCCTCGATCGGGCCGATCGTCGTGCACGGCGCGGTCGAGCCTTTGAACCGCGCCTACCGCGAAGCCGGCATCGCCTTGCCGCCCACCCGCCTGCTCGAAGAGATCGGCGACGTTGCGCTCCTGAAACGAGCGCTCGTGATCGCGCCGCCGCAGGTGCACGGCAGCGCCTGGACGCGACGGCTCGGCGACTTCAGCGACGCTTTCGCCAGCGGCTGGATGCAGCTGCGCGGAGCGCGCCGCCGCCAGGGCGTCGACCGCGGCTTCGTGCTCAGCGACCACGCCGACTGGCCCGGCCTGCAGCGCGCCATCGCCGCCACGGGCGCCACACGGGTGATCGTGACCCACGGCTACGAGGCCGTGATGGTGCGCTGGCTGCAGCAGCAGGGATTGCAGGCCGGCAGCTTCCGCACCGAGTACGGCGCTGAAGAAGCCCAGGACATGCCCGGCCCGGGCTGCGATGATGGCTCCGATCCCGTTTCCCCTCAACCGCACCGCACCGGAGATGTTCATGAAGATCCTGCTGCCCATTGATGGGTCGCCGCTCGCACTCAAGGCCGTGCGCCATGCACTGCAACTGGTCTCGCAGGGCCTGCGCGCGAGCTTCGTGCTCGTCAACGTGCAGGAACCGGCGTCGCTCTACGAGATGGTCGTCGCGCACGACGCCGCCGTGATCGAACAGGTGCGCGGTGCCGCCGGCGCCGACCTGCTGGCGCCGGCCGAGGCGCTGCTCGACGTGGCCGGGGTCGATTACGAGAGCGAGGTCGCGGGCGGCGCCGCCGCCAACCTGCTCGTCGAATTGCTCGAAAACTACGGCTGCGACGCGGTCGTGATGGGCGCCCGGGGCATGGGCGATACCAGCGCGGCGCTCGGCTCGGTCGCGCTCGCGCTGCTGCACCACAGCCCGGTGCCGGTGACGGTGGTGCGGGGGCGCATGGCGTGAGCGGCTGAGGCGCGATGCGCCGCTTCGCGACGCTCTACCAACAGCTTGACGCCAGCACCGCCACCGGCGACAAGGTCGGTGCACTGCAGCGTTACTTCGCCGACGCGCCGGCGGCGGACGCGGCCTGGGCCGTCTACTTCCTGGCTGGCGGCAAGCCGCGCCAGGTGGTGCCCACGGGGGTGCTGCGCACGCTCGCCTGCCGCGCCGCCGGTATCGACGACTGGCTCTTCGAGGAGTGTTACCAGGCGGTCGGCGATCTCGCCGAGACGATCGCGCACGTGCTCCCGGCAGCCGCGACGCTGCCCGCGCCCGGCGCGGCCCCGGACGGGCTCGCGCACTGGGTCGAAGAGCGCCTGCTGCCGCTGCGCGGACTGGCCCCCGAGGAGCAGGCCGCGCGCGTGCTGCAGGCCTTTGCCGAGCTCGAAACCGAGGGCCGCTTCCTCTTCGTCAAGCTCATCGGGGGTGGCTTCCGCGTCGGCGTGAGCAAGCTGCTGGTGCAGCGTGCACTCGCGCTGCACGCCGGCATCGACGTCAAGCAGGTGGCCCAGCGCATGATGGGTTACGCCGAAGCCCGCGCCACGCCGAGTGCGGCGCGTTTCGAGCAGCTGGTGGCGCGCGAGTCCTCACCCACACTCGAGGCCGGCCAGCCCTATCCCTTTTTCCTCGCCCATGCCCTGCAGGGCGGCCCCGCGGCGCTGGGCCCGGTGGCGGATTGGCTCGTGGAGTGGAAGTACGACGGCATCCGCGCCCAGATCGTGAAACGTGCAGGCCACGTCTGGATCTGGTCGCGCGGCGAAGAGCTGGTGAGCGAACGCTTCCCCGAGATCGTGGCGCGCGCGCAGGCGCTGCCCGACGGCAGCGTGCTCGACGGTGAAGTGCTGGTCTGGCACGAAGACGCCGATAGGCCGGCGCCGTTCAATCTGCTGCAGCAGCGTATCGGGCGCAAGAACCTGACGAAGAAGGTGCTGACCGAAGCGCCGGTGCGTCTTGTCGCCTACGACCTGCTGGAGGATGCGGGCGCCGATCTGCGCGACGAGCCGCAACACACGCGGCGTTTGCGCCTGCAGGCGTTGCTCGGCGGCGGGCCGATCGCTTGTTCGCCCGAAGTCCTCGCCGCCGACTGGCCCGCCTTCGCTGTATTGCGCGAGCAGTCCCGTGCACGCGGCGTCGAGGGCTTCATGCTCAAGCACCGGCAATCGCGTTACGGCAGCGGCCGTACCAAGGCCGATGGGACCTGGTGGAAGTGGAAGATCGACCCACTCTCGGTCGACTGCGTGCTGATCTACGCCCAGGCCGGGCACGGCCGGCGCGCAAGTGTCTACACCGACTACACCTTCGCGGTCTGGAGCCGCCCGCCGCAGGGCGCGGCCGAAGCGCAGGCGGTGGTCGACGCGATCGCGCGGCGCGAACCGGCGCAGCCCGGCGCGCTGCAGCTGGTGGCTTTTGCCAAGGCTTACTCGGGCTTGAGCGACGCCGAGTTCGCCGCCGTCGACCGCGAGATCCGCACCCACACGCTGGAGAAGTTCGGCCCCGTGCGCAGCGTGCGGCCGACTCTGGTGTTCGAGCTCGGCTTCGAAGCCATCAACCCCAGCCCGCGCCACAAGAGCGGTGTCGCGGTGCGTTTCCCGCGCATGCTGCGCATCCGGCAGGACAAGCCCCTGCACGAAGCCGACTCGATGGACACGCTGCGCGCGCTGATGGACCGCACCTGAAACAATGATGCGCATGCCCCGACCCTCACCGCCACCGATCGACCTCGCGCTGCAGGGCGGCGGCTCGCACGGCGCCTTCACCTGGGGCGTGCTCGACCGCCTGCTCGAAGACGGGCGCCTGCGCATCGACGGGGTCTCGGGCACCAGCGCCGGGGCGCTCAACGCGGGCGTGCTGGCGACGGGGTGGGCGCACGGCGGGGCCACGGGCGCGCGCGACGCGCTGCGGGCGTTCTGGCTCGACGTGTCGAGCCATGGCGCGTGTTTCGGTGCGCCCGCGCTGGGGCCGCCAGCGAGCGGCCTGGCCGGCTACAACCTCGACGCCAACCCCTTCTACGCCTGGACCAACCAGTGGCTCAAGCTGTTCAGTCCCTCGCAGTTCAACCCGCTCGGGCTGAATGCGCTGCGCGACGTGGCGCGGCGCCATGTGAGCGACGACGCGATGCGCCACGGTCCGCTCAAGCTGTTCGTCACCGCCACCCTGGTTGCGACCGGGCAGCCCGAGGTATTCATGGGCGAGCGGCTGAGCCTCGACGCGCTGCTGGCATCGGCCTGCCTGCCGCAGCTCTTCAGCGCGGTCGAGATCGACGGCGTGGCCTACTGGGACGGCGGCTACAGCGGCAATCCCGCGATCTGGCCGTTGATCTACCACACCGCGGCGGCCGACGTGCTGCTGATCAAGATCAACCCGCTCGTGCGGCCTGGTGTGCCCGACACGCCGATGGAGATCGCCGACCGCGTGGCCGAGATCACCTACAACGCCGGTCTCGTCGGCGAGCTGCGTGCGATCCACTTCGTGCAGGCGCTGATCAAGTCACGCAAGCTCGACCGGCGACGCTACAAGAACCTGCGCCTGCACATGGTGTCCGACGAAGAAGGGCTGGCCTCGCTGCACCAGTCGAGCAAGCTCAACACCGACCGCAACTTCCTGCTCGCGCTGCACGAATTGGGGCGGGTGGCGGCGCAGGGCTGGCTCGAGCGCGATCTGGCGCAGGTCGGCCGCCGCTCTTCGCTCGACATCGAGAAGACCTTTCTCGCCCGGCGCTGAATCGGCGTATCGTGGAGGCAGAAAAGATCTCTCACGCGGACCGGAGTTCGATCATGACGCGCACAGGCAAACGGCCCCCTCCCGCCCCGGCGCCCGCGCCCGCGCCGAGCCCGCCGCCGTTCGATGAAACCGCCGACGAGTTCGACGATGACGGCGCCGAAGCCGACGACGCGCTCATCGTCATGCGCCCCGACGGTTATCACTGGGTCGCCGTCGACGGGCGGCAGAGTTTCGGCCCCTTCGACACGCTCGAGGAGGCGCGCGCCGACCGCGACATGGCGGGCGAAGAGAGCCCCGAACCCGGCGAAACGCTGCAAGAGGCCGAGAGCGAGCTCGGCATCGCCGAATGGATCGACCCCGAAACCGGCGACCCGGCCGAAGGTCAATCGCGCCCGCACCTCGATTTTGAGTAAGGCCGCACTGCCGCCAACCGACACCTTCGTCGACACGCTGCCGAACGGCGTGCGTGTGCTCGTGCTGCCCGAGCCGCGGCTGCACACGGCGCAGGTCAGCGTCTTCGTGCGCACCGGCAGCGCCCACGAGAGCCGTGCGCTGAACGGGGTGAGCCACTTCGTCGAGCACATGCTGTTCAAGGGCACGCACACGCGCGACGTGCACCGGATCAACCTCGACGCCGAGCGCCTGGGCGCCGAGGTCAACGCCCACACCGACAAGGACCACACCGCGTTCTACATGCGCGGTCGTGCTGCGCACGCGCCGGCCTTCGTCCACATGCTGGCCGACATCGTGCAGAACGCGACCTTCCCCGAGGCCGAGATCGAACGCGAACGCGAGGTGCTGCTGAACGAACACAGCGAAGTCGACGACGACCCGATGACCGCCGCCTACACGCTCTTCGACCACGCCTGCTACGGCCTGCACGCGGCGGCGCAGCCCGTGATCGGCAGCCGGCGCAACATCGAGCGCCTGTCGCGTGCCGACCTGGCGGCCTACTTCGAGCGCCAGTACACGGGCGCGAACGTGGTCGTCGCAGTCGCCGGCCAGGTCGACGCCGACAGCATGCTGGGCGAACTCCGCGGCGCGTTTGCGAGCCTGCCGCCGGGGGCGCCGAACGCCGTCGAAGCGCCGGTCTGGGGCGGCGGCATCCGCTCGCGCCGGCTCGCCGGCAGTGGCCAGACCCACTTCGTGCTCGGATTCCCGATCCCCGCCTTGGCCGATGACGACGGCACGGGCGAAGTCGCCGCCGCGCTGCTCGGCGAAGGCATGAGTTCGCCGCTGATGAGCGAGTTGCGCGAGCGCCGTGGCCTCGTCTACTACGCCGCCTGCGCGGCCGACGTGCTGGACTGCTGTGGCCAGTTTGCCATCGAAGCCTCTTTTGCGCCGGGCAAGCTCGACGAGGTGCTGCGCGAAGTGGCGCAACTGCTCGCGGCGCAGGCGGTGGCTATCGACCCGGTCGACCTCGAACGCGCGCGCAACCAGATCGTGGTGCGTGGCCTGCGAACGCTCGAGCGCCCGGCGCGGCGCCTCGAAGAGGCCGCGCTCGACCTGTTCGCACGCGGCCGGCTGCGATCGGCTGCGGAGCGCATCGCCGGGCTCGAAGCCATCGATGCCGATGCGGTGCGGCGGCGCTTCGAGCTGATGCTCGCGGCACCGGTGTCGCTGGCTATTACCGGCAGTGTCGGGCGTGCGGTGAGCGAGCGGGCACGCACCGCACTCGAGGCACTGAACGTCAGCGCCGGCTAACGATCCCAGGCCGAGCACGTAGATCCGATTCCCGGCGGCTTCCAGCGTGTCCACCCCGTGGTGCGGCGGCCCTCGCTCAGCAGCGCAGCTCGGCGTGGCCGCGCTCGCCGGCTACATCGTGTTCGGTGCCGTGCCCGACGGCTGGGTCTGGGTCGGCAGGGCGATCAGTCCTGATCGCGCGGCACCAGCGCCTGCGACTGCCGGATCTCGGGCAGCGTGCGGGCCCCGAGCAGACCCATGACACGATCGATCTCGTCGTGGTAGATCGCCAGTACCCTCTCGACGCCGGCCTGCCCGGCGACGGCCAGGCCCCACAACTGCGGGCGCGCGACGAGCACCGCTTGCGCGCCGAGCGCGATCGCCTTGACCACGTCCGTGCCCCGGCGCACGCCACCGTCCAGCAGCACCGGCAGGCGGCCCTGCACGGCGCCGACGATGTCGGGCAAGGCCTCGATGGCACTGATGGCACCGTCGAGCTGGCGGCCGCCGTGGTTGGACACGATCAGACCGTCGATGCCCAGTGCCAAAGCGCGCTCTGCTTCGGCCGGGTGCAGCACGCCCTTGAGCAGCAGCGGGCCGCGCCACTGCTCACGCAGCCGGGCGACGTCGTCCCAGTTCATCGCCGGATCCAGCAGCGACGACATGCGCCCGGCCAGGGTGGCGAGGGACTCGCCGGAGCCCGCGCGCACATAATTGCCGAAGGTCAAGGTGCTCAGCTCCTTGCGCATCGCCCAGGCCCAGCGCCACTTCGGCGCCATCGCCAGCCACTGGCGCGCAGCGAAGCGCGGCGGGATGGAGAAGCCGTTCGCCAGATCGCGCTCGCGCTGACCGAGCAGCTGGTTGTCGATCGTCAGCACCAGCGCCTGGTATCCGGCGCCGCGCGCGCGGTCGGCGAGCTCGCGGGTGAAGGCGCGGTCCCGGTAGATGAACACCTGCATCCAGCGCGGCCCGTCGTGCTGCGCGGCGACCTGCTCGATCGAACACACGGAACCATGGCTCAGGCAGTACACCGTGCCCGCAGCCGCCGCGGCGCGCGCGGCAAGGATCTCGCCGCGGGGCCAGAACAGCCCGGCCAGCCCGGTGGGCCCGATCAGCACCGGGCTGCTCAGGGCCTGGCCGAACAAGCTCAGCGACTGGTCACGCGCCCCCGCGCCGCGCAGCGGCTGCGGCACGAAGGCCCAGCGGCCGAAGGCCGACTCGTTGCGCCGCAGCGTGCTTTCGTCTTCGGCGCCGCCATCGGCGAAGTCGAAGATTGCCTGCGGCAGGCGGCGGCGTGCGGCCTCGCGCATCGAGCGGATGTGGGGGTAGCGCTGCGCGAGGGTGCGGTGGGGCATCGGGGGTGTCGAAGCTACGGGCGCCTTGGCAAGCTGAAGGTTCGGAGCCGAGCGCCGCGTCTCGATACCATCCCCGTTCCCGTCAAGAAGGATAGAACAATGATCGACGAAGCCCCCCCGATCAGGCGCCAGCCGGTGCAGCGGCCGAGCGCGGCCCAAGTGGATGCCCTGCGCGGCACGCCCACGGGCTTCCTCGTCGACGCGCTCGGCGGCAGCGGCGCGCTGGACTACCGCATCAAGCCCGCCATCGCCGAACAGGCCGCGTGCTGCGGCGTGGCGCTGACCTGCGATGCGGGCCCGGCCGACAACCTGGCACTGATGGCCGCGCTGGAAGCACTGCAACCGGGCGACGTGCTGGTGGCCGCCACCGGCGGCTACACCGGCTGCGCGGTCACCGGCGACCTGGTGCTGGGCATGGCTCGCAACTGCGGCGCAGTGGGTTTCGTCACCGACGGCTGCGTGCGCGACCTGCCCGGCATCCGCGCGGTCGGCCTGCCGTGTTACTGCGTCGGCGTCACGCCCAATTCGCCGGCGCGCTCGGGCCCGGGCAGCGTGGGCTTTGCGGTCACCATCGCCGGCCATCCGGTGGCCAGCGGCGACGTCATAGTCTGCGACGGTGACGGTGTGGTCGTCGTGCCACAGGGGCGCCTCGACGAAGTCATCGCGCGGCTGCCGGCGATCCGCGAGGCTGAGGCCAAGATCGACCAGGCGGTGCGCGATGGGCTGCGCGTGCCGGGGTTTTTGAGCAAGGACTGAGTGGCTAGTTTTGCGGCTGAAGGTCGACTGATGGAAATGCCGGGGCAGGATCGGGTGGAAATCAGCAGGGTCGGTGAATCGTGAGAGACCGACGAGGTCTGTCCTCCGTCACCAGAACTGGAAGTGCCGCCCTACGAGTACGCCCACCACAACGGGCCCGACGATGCGAGGCAGGGTTTCAATCACAAGCGCGGTGAGCTTCACAAGCGGCTTTTCGCGGCTGAAGTCCAGGTTTAGTGTGATGCGCGGCTTGTCCAGACCGAAAGTCTACGGCGGGAAAGTGCGCGCGCCTGTGGGCAACGCTGTGGGCGAGCGGTGCAGCAAAGACCGTGCAGTGCGTTCTTGAGACGCCTCCGGCTTGCTCCGCCTCTACAAATCAAGCACTTAGGTGTGTCGTACAAGTGTGACCACGGTGTGGAGCCGTAAGCGTCTGGCCGTGGCATCTTGAGATGACCTGGCCGGTGGCTGAGCATCGCGTCCATGGCGAACATGGTGGATGCGGTTTGGGCGAAGGCCATGGTGTTTGCCTCTCGCTGGCTCGGCGTCGTCGTGCTGGTCGTGTTCGTTCTCGGTCGAGCGGCGGCCGCGTCGGCGCGGCGCCTGGGGTCAACCAGGTCGACCTCAGCCGGCTGGCTGCCACCGATGGGGCAGCAACTCCTCGATCCGACTGTTCAACTGCGTCGGCAAGCGGGTGAGCACATCCTTGAGGTAGGCCCAGGGCTCGTGCCCGTTGAGCTTGGCCGACTGAAGCAGGCTCATCACGACGGCAGCGCGCTCGCCGGCCAATTGGCTCCCAATAAAAAGCCAATTCCTTCTTCCGAGGGCCCAAGGCCGAATTCGGTTCTCGACGTAGTTATTGTCGATCGGCACATCGCCGTCCAGCAGGTATCGACCAAGCCCCACCCAGTGGTTCAGGCAGTAGTCGATTGCCTTGGCGATCGCGCTGCCTTCGGGCACGTGGGTGCGCTCGAGTTTGAGCCACACATGCATTTCCTCCCACAGGGGCTTGGATCGCTCTTGCCGCATGCGCAGCCGCTCGTCGCAGGTCAATCCCCTGGCGTCGGCCTCGATTTTGTACAGCCAGGCAATGCGCTGGATCGCCTGCGCGGCCACAGGGCTGGCGTTGGCTTTGAAGAGATCGTTGAAGTTCCTTCTCGCGTGAGCGACGCAATATGCGGTGCTTCGCCCGTCGAGCGACAGCACGCCGTCGTAGCCGCCGTAGGCGTCGACCACCAGCGTGCCGGACCAGCCCTTGAGGAACTCAGCCGGGTACTTGCCGCCTCGCCCGAGACAGAAGTCGAACACCACGCCCGGCTCGGGCTCGAAGGCCCCGCGCGCGTAGGCCCACATGTAGGCCTTCTTGGTCTTGCCCGCACCCGGGTCCAGCAGCGCGATCGGCGTCTCGTCGGCGTGCAGCACGCGCGAGCCGAGCACGAACGCCCGGTGGGCGTCGTACAGCGGCATCAATTGCGCCCCGGTCTGCCCGCCCCAGCCCGCCAGCGTCGAGCGCGGCGTGTGCACGCCCGCGCGGGCGTTGATCTGCTCCTGCCGGTAGTAGGGAATGTGGTCGACGAAGCGGCTGATGACCGTATGGGCCTGCAGCCCCGGCGTTGGCAGCGCGTTGTCGAAGACCTGCGGCGCGGCCGGCTCCTGCACCAGCAGTTGGCAGCACTTGCACGCCCACTTGCCGCGGATTTGCCGCTGCACGAAGAACTGCGCCGGCACGATGTCCAGCCGCTCGCTGATGTCCTCGCCCACGCGCACCATCGGCTGGCCGCATTCGGGCGTCGGGCAGTTCGTGTCCTCGGGCTCGATGCGCTGGTCCACGCGCGGCAGGTGTGCCGGCAGTGCCTCGCGCTTGGGCTGGCGGCGCTTGTTGTCCTCGGGTGCACCAGCGCCTGGGGTGCCGTTCGGGATGGTGCTCTGCAGGGCAGCGAGTTGGGCTTCCAGGCTCGCATGGTCGGCGGCGCAGGTCTCCTCGAAGATCTCGCGCTGCTCGGCGTTCATGGCTTCAGTCTTGGCACCGAACCGCCAGGCCTTGAGCTTGGCGAGCTGGAACGTGATGCTCTCGATCTTGGCGTCACGCCACTTGATGCCTTGGGCCTGCGAGTTGACCCGCTTGTCCAGCGCGTCGATGTGCTTGGTCTGCTCGGTGATGTGCTTGGACTGCGCGGCGATGTGGGTCAGCATCTGCGTGGCCAGCCCCGTCAATTCGGCCGGGCTCAGACCCTTCAGATCTTCGGCTTTGGGCAGCTGCGTATCGAGCATGTTGGCATTGTGCAAGCCAACGTCGACGCGGTCATCGGTGCATTTTCGGATTGCGTTCGGCTGCGAGTTTGAGTGGGATTTTACTTAAATACAATAACGTATATGTTTAGCCCCGATGGGCCATGCATGACACGCGCTGAAGAGCCCGCACAACAGGTAGGAATATGCCGAGACAGAGTCCATACCACATTGAGCTGTCGCCCAAGGAGGCCGCGGAGCTGAACCGAAGGGCGGTTCGATATACGTTGCCCTATTTCGAAGTCGTTCGCGCCAAGATGATCCTCATGGCAGCCCTTGGCATCGACAACGACGAGATCGCCGCTCGCCTGGATACGCGCCGTGAAGTGGTCAGCCAATGGCGCAAGCGCTTCTTCACGGATCGACTGGCGGGCTTGGACGAACGTGCTCGTGCGGGACGTCCGCGCACGCATGCCGCTGCAGCTCAACGTTGAGCTGCAACTGGATCACATCCGCGTGATCACCCTCATCTGCTCCAGGCGCTGCCAGGGCAGTCCGAGCACCAGAGCGTCGAACTGATCTTTGGTCAGTGCCAGCGGTGCGGCGTCGGTCGCGACGTCGCGTGGCCACTCGAAGCTGCCTTTGTTCAGTCGTCTTGCGGCGCACCACACCCCGAAGCCATCGTGCACCAAGAGCCTGATGCGCGATGAACGGGCGTTGGCGAAGAGGTACCCGTGATGAGCCTGCGCGGCGCCGAAGACCTGGACTACCATGGCCAGTAGCCGCTCTGTGCCCGCGCGCATGTCGATGCGCTCCACCGCCAGCCACACAGCATCGACCCTGATCACCGCAGCAGCTCACGCATCCACGCTGCACACTCCGACGCGGCGGCGCACGGCCAACTCACGCTGACCGCAGTCTGACCACGGCGCACCTCAATGCGGATGTCCACGGGCGCAGCCGCCTCGGTGGGCGGCAATTGCACCGGCATGAAGCCGCTCGGCACAACGCTGTTCGCAGCCCTGACCAGCGCGCCACCGCTGCGCCGCTCGGCATCGACAACCCAGCGGCGCGCCAGGTTCGCATTCACACCGTTGGCCATCGCCACGGCAGCGCTCGATACGCCAGGCGCGCTGCATGCCGCGACGACCTGCGCCTTGAACTCGGCGCTATGTACGCGCCGGCGTCGACGGCCTGCGCCGACTTCGTTGGAAATAGTGTGCACGTGTCCACCAAG
>DATDER010000293.1:0-9428 GCA_036523095.1 Rubrivivax sp. | reverse complement strand
GATTCGCCACGAGGGCGGGCCGCAAGGCAAGAAGTCCATCCAGGCGGTGGGCCGCGAAGCCAAGTCCATGCTGGGCAAGGTGCCGGGCAACATCGAGGCCATCCGCCCGATGAAAGACGGTGTGATCGCCGACTTCACCGTCACCGAGCAGATGCTCAAGCAGTTCATCAAGATGGTCCACCCGCGCTCGATGATGAAACCGAGCCCGCGCATCATCATCTGCGTGCCCTGCGGTTCGACCCAGGTCGAGCGCCGCGCGATCCGCGAATCGGCCCTCGGCGCAGGCGCGTCCGACGTGTACCTGATCGAAGAGCCGATGGCCGCCGCGATCGGCGCCGGCCTGCCGGTGAGCGAGGCCTCGGGATCGATGGTGGTCGACATCGGCGGCGGGACGACAGAGGTCGGTGTCATCTCGCTCGGCGGCATGGTCTACAAGGGCAGCGTGCGCGTCGGCGGCGACAAGTTCGACGAAGCCATCATCAACTACATCCGCCGCAACTACGGCATGCTGATCGGCGAGCCGACGGCCGAGATGATCAAGAAGAACATCGGCTCGGCCTTCCCCGGCAGCGAGGTCAAGGAGATCGAGGTCAAGGGTCGCAACCTCAGCGAAGGGGTGCCGCGCAGCTTCACGATCAGCAGCAACGAGATCCTCGAGGCGCTGACCGACCCGCTGAACCAGATCGTCTCCAGCGTCAAGAACGCGCTCGAACAGACCCCGCCTGAACTCGGCGCCGACATCGCCGAGCGCGGCATGATGCTGACCGGCGGCGGCGCGCTGCTGCGCGACCTGGATCGACTGCTCGCTGAAGAAACCGGCCTGCCGGTGCTGGTGGCCGAAGACCCGCTGACCTGCGTCGTGCGCGGCTGCGGCATGGCGCTGGAGAGCATGGAGCGCCTGGGCAACATCTTCACCTCAGAGTGATCTGAAGCCGCAGCGCGGTCCGCCCCATGCCATTGGGAACGCTCGACCGCACGCCGCCGCCTTTCTTCCGGCAGGGCCCTTCGGCACTGACGAAGCTTGTGTTCTTCTCCGCGCTGGCGCTCTTCCTGATGGTGGCTGACGCGCGTTTCCGCGTCGTCGACCCGCTTCGTGCCGGCCTGGTGACGGCGCTGCTGCCGGTGCAGCGTGCGCTCGCGGTGCCGATCCAGATGTGGCAAGGCGGCTGGGACTACCTGCGCGGCTTGCAGTCGGCGCTCGACGGCGAACGCGAGGCGCGTGAGGCCCTGGCGCAGCAGGCGGCGCGCGCTGCCAGCGCCGACCAGGTCATGGCCGAGAACCTGCGCCTGCGCGGCTTGCTCGGCCTGCAGCCGGCGCTCACGGTGCGCTCCCACGCGGCCGAGGTCATGTTCGAGGCAACCGACCCCTACTCGCGCAAGGTGTTCCTCGACCGCGGGCGCACCCAGGGCCTGATGCTCGGCTCGCCAGTGATCAATGAAGCGGGCGTGCTCGGCCAGGTGACCCGGCTGTATCCGCTGAGCGCCGAGGTCACGCTGCTCACCGACCGCGACGCCGCCATTCCCGTGCTCAACACGCGCACGCAGCAACGCAGCGCGGCTTTCGGCGGCGCCGGCGGCGGCGCCAACCCGACGCTGGAGCTGCGTTTCATGGCCGGCAATGCCGACGTTCAGGCAGGGGACCTGCTGTCGACGAGCGGCATCGACGGTGTCTACCCCGCGGGCCTGCCGGTGGCGCGGGTGGCGTCGGTCGAGCGCCGCGCCGAGGCCGGATTCGCGCGCATCCTGCTCACGCCGACGGCGTCGCCGGACGGTGTGCGCCATGTCCTGGTGCTCGACCCGCTGTCGGCGCAGCGCCCGCCGCACCCCGACGCCGCTGCGAGCGCACCATCGGCAGCGCCATCACCCTCGGCATCACGGCCTGGACGGGGGGCACGCCGATGATCATGCCGCGTGGCTCGGACCAGCTGCTGCTGCCGGCCAACCCGCTTTTCATCGGCTTGACGCTGCTGATCGCACTCGGTTTCAACCTGCTGCCGCTGGGTCGCCAGGCCGCGCTGCCCGACCTGCTGGCGATCGTGATCGTGTTCTGGAACGTGCACCAGCCGCGCCGGGTCGGGGTCGGCCTGGCCTTCCTGTTCGGCTTGTTGATGGACGTGCACGAAGGTGCCCTGCTCGGCCAGCACGCGCTGGCCTACACGCTGCTGGGCTTCGGCGCGAGCATGATGCAGCGCCGGCTGCTCTGGTTCAGCCTGCCCGAGCAGGCGGTGCAGGTGCTGCCGCTGCTGGTCGGGGCGACGCTGGTGTCGATGGCGGTGCGGCTGGCGGTGGGCGGCATGTTCCCGGGCTGGTCGATCCTGCTCCAGCCGCTGTTCGAGGCGCTGCTGTGGCCGCTGGTGTCGCTGCTGCTGCTGGCGCCGCAGCGCAGAGCTCCCGACCCGGACGAGAATCGCCCCTTGTAGACCACCGCGATGGAACTGAAGAACCTCGAACTCGAGCTCGACCGCTTCCGCGGCCGGCTCTTCGCGGCGTCGGCGTTCGTGTTGATCTGTTTCGGCCTGCTTGCCGCGCGGCTGGTCTACCTGCAGGTCTACCGCCACGAGGACCTGGCCACGCAGGCCGAGGCGAACCGGATCGCGGTCGTGCCGGTGGTGCCGAACCGCGGCCTCATCGTTGACCGCAACGGTGTCGTGCTCGCCACCAACTACTCGGCCTACACGCTCGAGGTGACACCACGGCGCGGCGCCGACCTCGACGCGCTCATCGATGAACTCTCGACCGTGGTCGAGATCGGCCCGCGCGACCGCCGCCGTTTCAAGCGCCTGAGCGAAGAGCTGCGCGGCGCCGAGTCGCTGCCGATCCGCACCAAGCTCAGCGACGAGGAGGTGTCGCGTTTCATGGTGCAGCGCTTCCGCTTCCCCGGCGTCGACGTCAAGGCGCGCCTGTTCCGCAGCTACCCGCTTGGCGCGACCGGCAGCCACCTGCTGGGCTACATCGGCCGCGTCAACCAAGCCGAGAAGACGGCGATGGAGGACTGGGAGGACGAAGCGCAGGCCAACTACCGCGGCACCGAGTACATCGGCAAGCTCGGCCTGGAGCAGAGTTACGAAGCCGAACTGCACGGCAAGACCGGCTTCGAGGAGGTCGAGACGAGTGCCGGCGGGCGCGCGGTGCGCCTGCTGCGCAGCCACCCCGCGACACCGGGCCACAAGCTCGTGCTGTCGATCGACATCCGGCTGCAGGCGTTGGTCGAAGACATGTTCGGCGATCGGCGCGGCGCGCTGGTCGCGATCGATCCGCGCAACGGCGAGGTGCTGGCCTTCGTCAGCAAGCCCACCTTCGATCCCAACCTGTTCGTCGACGGCATCGATCAGGACAGCTGGCGCGAGCTGAACGAGAGCATCGACAAGCCGCTGCTGAACCGGGCCCTGCGCGGCACCTACCCGCCAGGGTCGACCTTCAAGCCCTTCATGGCGATGGCGGCGCTGAACAGCGGCAAACGCAGCGCCACCGCGGTCATCAACGACGGCGGCACCTTCCAGTTCGGCAACCACACCTTCCGCAGTCACGGCGACAAGGGGCTGGGGCCGGTCGACATGGTGCGGTCCATCGTCAAGTCGAGCAACGTCTACTACTACTCGCTCGCCAACGAGATGGGCGTGGACCTGATGCACGAGCAGCTCACGCCCTTCGGCTTCGGCGTCAAGACCGGCATCGACCTCGAAGGCGAGGTCACCGGGATCCTGCCGTCGACCGCGTGGAAGCGGCGCTACTACAAGCGCCCGGAGCAGCAGAAGTGGTATGCCGGCGAGACGATCTCGCTCGGCATCGGCCAGGGCTACAACAACTTCACGACGCTGCAGCTTGCGACCGCGACCTCGGTACTGGTCTCGGGCGGGCAGCGTTTCAGGCCGCGCCTGGTGCGCGAGATCGAGGACGTGGTCTCGCGCGAGCGCAAGCTCGTCGCCGGCGATGCGATGGAGCCGCTCGACCTCAAACCCGAGCACGTGGCGCTGATCCGGCGCGCGCTGTATGGCGTGACGCAGGAGGGCACCTCGGTGCGTTCCTTCGCCGGTGCGCCTTATGCCAGCGGCGGCAAGACCGGCACCGCGCAGGCGGTCGGCATCCGTGCGAACCAGAAGTACGACGCCTCCAAGCTCGAAGAGCACAAACGCGACCACTCGCTCTACATCGCGCACGCCCCGGCGGAGGCGCCGACGATCGCGCTCGCCGTGGTGGTCGAGAACGCGGGCTTCGGTTCCGAGGCGGCGGCACCGATGGCGCGGCGCGTCTTCGACTACGTGCTGCAGGGCCTGTACCCGAGCGAAGAAGACCTGGCTGCGACACGCCTGGGCAAGTCCGGCGCGCCGATCGGCACACAGCGCCAGGCTGCGGACGTGCCGCTGCCGGGACAGGTCGCGGCCCCGCCGCTCGCCGTCATGCCGGGCGCATCGGCGCCCAAACTGGTCGCCGTGTCCGGCGTGCTGCGATGAGCGCTGTCCTCGACCGCCCATCGGTCTGGCAGCGCGTGCAGCCGGTGTTCACGGGCTTCGACGGCCCGCTTGCGCTCGCGATCGGCCTGCTCGCGGCGCTCGGGCTGGTCACGATGTACTCGGCCGGCTTCGACCACGGCACCCGTTTTGTCGACCATGGCCGCAACATGCTGATCGCGTTGGCGGTGCTCTTCATCGTCGCGCAGGTGCCGCCGCACAAGCTGATGCTGCTGGCGGTGCCGCTGTACACCGTGGGGCTGGCGCTGCTCATCGCCACAGCGCTCTTCGGCATCAGCAAGAAGGGCGCGACCCGCTGGCTCAATGTGGGCGTCGTGGTCCAGCCGAGCGAGATCATGAAGATCGCGGTGCCGCTGATGCTGGCCTGGTGGTTCCAGAAACGCGAGGGCCAGTTGCGCGTCAGCGACTTCGTGATCGCGGCGCTGATCCTGCTTGTGCCGGTGGGCCTGGTGGCGAAGCAGCCGGACCTGGGCACCGCGCTGCTCGTGCTGTCAGCCGGCCTCTATTGCATGTTCTTCGCCGGCCTGAGCTGGAAGCTGATCGCCCCGGTGTTGGTGCTGCTGGTGGGCGGTATCGTCGCGCTCGTCGTCAGCGAGCCGACGATCTGCCAGCCGGGGGTCGACTGGCACGTGCTGCGCGAGTACCAGCGCAACCGTGTCTGCACGCTGCTGGACCCGAGCAAGGATCCGCTCGGCAAGGGCTTCCACATCCTGCAGGGCATGATCGCGATCGGTTCCGGCGGGTTGACCGGCAAGGGCTTCATGAACGGGACGCAGACGCACCTGGAGTTCATCCCCGAGCGCACCACCGACTTCATCTTCGCCGCCTTCAGCGAGGAGTTCGGCCTTGCCGGCGTGGCCGCGTTGCTCGTAGCCTTCACCTTCCTGATCCTGCGCGGGCTGATGATCGCGGCGGAGGCGCCGACCGTCTTCGCGCGCCTGTTGGCGGGCGCCATCACGCTCAACTTCTTCACCTACGCCTTCGTCAACATGGGCATGGTGAGCGGGATCCTGCCGGTGGTGGGTGTGCCCTTGCCGTTCATCAGCTACGGCGGCACCGCGATGGTAACGCTCGGCCTCGGCCTCGGCATTCTGATGTCGGTGTCCAAGAGCCGGCGCCTGATGCAGAGCTGAGGCCTGCCATGCGCGTCGGTTTCATCGGCATCGGCAACATGGGTTTTGCCATGATGGCGCGGCTGCGTGCGCAGGGCTGGCCGGTCGGCGTGCACGACATCGACACCCGGCGCATGGCCGACGCAGTCGCACTCGGCGCCGCCCCCTACCCGAGCCCGGCCGCGCTCGCGGCGGCGAGCGATGCGCTCGTCGTCGTGGTCGTCGACGCCGGGCAGGTCGACAGCGTGCGCTTCGGCCCCGCAGGCGCCGCCGCGGTGCTGCGGCCGGGCGCGACGGTGCTGCTGTGCCCGACGGTCGGCCCGGCCGACGTCGAGCGTGTCGCGGCGCGTTTGTCGGCGGTGGGCATCGGCTGCATCGACGCGCCGATGTCGGGCGGCCCGGTGCGCGCGCGCGACGGCAGCATGAGCCTGATGCTGGCCTGCGACGACGCCGTGTTCGAGCGTTGCCGCGGCCTCGTCGAGGCGCTGTCGTCGAAGGTCTTCCGCATCGGCGCGCGGCCCGGCGACGGCGCACGCACCAAGCTCGTAAACAACCTGCTCGCGGCGGTCAACCTGGCCGGCGCCGCCGAGGCGCTGGCGCTCGCGGCACGCATCGGCCTCGACCCTGCGCGCACGCTGGCGGTGATCCAGGCGTCGAGCGGGCAGAGCTGGATCGGCACCGACCGGCTGGCCCGCGCGCTCGCCGCCGACACGCAGGTGGGCGCGCACCTCGCGCTGCTGGCCAAGGATTCGGCGCTTGCGCTGGCGATGGCGCATGACGCCGCGGTGCCGCTGGCGGTCGGCAGCGCCGCTGCGGCCGTCTACGCCGAGGCGCTGGCGCAGGGCCTCGGCCGCGCCGACGACTCGGTGCTGTACCGCCGAGCGCTCGACGTGAGCCCGGCGCTCAGCGTGCCGCCGGCGCCCGCTGGAGCGGAAAGCGCACCGTGAAGCGCGCCCCCGCGGTGCCACCCGCGCTGGTGCCCGGACGTGACTGGGTGTCGGTGATCGACACCTCGGCGCCGTGGCGCAGCGCAATCTCCTGCACGATCGCGAGGCCGAGGCCGGTGCCGTCGGTCCCGGTGCCGAGCGTGCGGTAGAAAGGCTGGAACACGAGGGTGTGTTCGGCCTGCGGGATGCCCGGGCCCGAGTCCTCGACCTGCAGCACCAGCACCTGGCCGAAAGGGTCGGGTGTCACCCGCGCCGTGACCGTGCCGCCGGGCGGTGTGTACTGCAGTGCGTTGTCGACGAGGTTGCGCACGAGCTCGCCGATCAGCACCGGGTGGCCCGGCATCAGCGCCGCCCCGCCCGGGACGGCGCCTTCGTAGCCGAGGTCGATGCGCTTGTCCATCGCGCGCGGCACGAAGTCGCGCACGACTTCCTGCGTCAGCAGGGCCACGTCGACCGGCTGGGGCTGCAACCCCAGTTCCTGGTTTTCGGCGCGCGCCATCGACAGCAGCTGGTTGACCGCGTGCGCCGCGCGCTGGCTCGAGAGTGCGATCTGCTGCAGCGCGGACTTCAATGCCACCGGGTCGCGCTGGCCGGCGTCGATCTCGCGCTCGGCGAGTTCGGCCTGCATGCGCAGACCCGCGAGCGGAGTCTTCAGCTGGTGCGCCGCGTCGGCCAGGAAGTGGCGCTGCGCTGCGATCGACTGGTCGAGGCGGCCGAGCAGGTCGTTGATCGACGCGACCAGCGGCGCCACTTCCTCGGGCACGTCGTGTTCGTCGATCGGGCTCAGGTCGCCGCTGTCGCGCTTGCGGATGCGCTGCTGCAACTCGTTCAGCGGCTGGATCCCGCGCGAGAGCGCGAGCCACACCAGCAAGACCGCCAGAGGCAGGATCACGAACTGCGGCAGGATCACGCCCTTGATGATCTCGGTCGACAGGCGCGAGCGCTTGCCCAGCGTCTCGGCCTGCTGCACGAGCACGGCGCGGCTGTCGCCGTCGCCCGGCAAAGGCAGCCAGAAGTGGGCCACCCGCACCGGCTCCTCGTGCACGGTGTCGTCGCGGTACCGCATCACCCGTGTCTTTGCGCTGTCGTCCGGGACGGGCAGGTCGCGGTCGCCGGCGATGAACTCGCCGCGCGCGCCCAGCACCTGGTAATAGACGTTGTCGACTTCGTCGGCGCGCAGCTGCTCGGGCACGGCGGTGTTGCGCAGCCGCACCCGCACCTCGCCGTTCTCGCCCAGCCCGGGTTCGATCAGCACCTCGCGCGCGATCAGCTGGGCCTTTTCGCCCAGCTCCCGGTCATAGGGCCGGTTGGCGATGTCCTGCGCCACCACGCCGGTCAGCCACAGGCTCATCGGCCACAGCAGCAGCAGCGGCGCGAGCATCCAGTCGAGGATCTCGCCGAACAGGGAGCGTTGTTCGCGGTGGGCGGGCATGCGGGTGCGAAAGCATACGGTGCCCCTCGAGGTAAGGCTCCAGGCGACCTCCGCGGCCGCTGGCGGTCAGACCGCGATCTTGTCCAGGCAGTAACCGAGCCCACGCACCGTGGCGATGCGCACCGGGCCCTGCTCGATCTTCTTGCGCAGGCGGTGGATGTAGACCTCGATCGCGTTCGTGCTCACCTCGTCGCCCCACTCGCACAGGCGCTCGACGAGCTGGTCCTTGCTCACCAGCCGACCGGCGCGCTGGAGCAGCACCTCGAGCAGGCTCAGCTCGCGCGCCGAGAGATCGATCATCTGGCCGTCGATCGTGGCCACGCGCCCGGTGGCGTCGAAGGTGAGCGGGCCGTGTTTGATGATCGACGACGCCGTGCCGAGCCCGCGCCGCGTGAGCGCGCGTACCCGGGCCTCCAGCTCCTGGAGCGAAAAGGGCTTGGCCATGTAGTCGTCGGCGCCGAGATCGAGCCCCTTCACGCGCTGTTCGACGCTGTCGGCCGCAGTCAGGATCAACACCGGCACGCTCGACCCACGCCCACGCAGCCGGCGCAGCACTTCCAGCCCGTGCAGCTTGGGCAGGCCCAGGTCGAGGATGAGGAGGTCGAATTCGTGCGACGCGAGCGCGGCGTCGGCTTCGGCGCCGCTGGCCACTTGGTCGACGGCATAACCCGCCGAGCGCAACGAGCGCAGCAGCCCGTCGGCCAGGACCTGGTCGTCCTCTGCGATCAAGATGCGCATCGTGTTTGTCTCCGGACGGCGGTCGCGGGCCCTGGTCACCCATTTTAGGGAAGCGGAATTTCTGCAGGCCCCCCAAAAGAACTGTACGAACATCCAGTCTTTCGGCTACGATGGCGTCCAGCAAGGAGAACCCCATGGACGCACCCGTCAAAGCCCTCAACACCGAAAAAGCCAAGGCCCTGCAAGCCGCGCTGGCGCAGATCGAAAAGCAGTTCGGCAAGGGCTCGATCATGCGCCTGGGCGAAGGCGAAGTGGTCGACGACATCCAGGTCGTCTCCACCGGCTCGCTCGGGTTGGACATCGCGCTCGGTGTCGGCGGCCTGCCGCGCGGCCGGGTGGTCGAGATCTACGGCCCCGAATCGTCCGGCAAGACCACGCTCACGCTGCAGGTCATCGCCGAGATGCAGAAGATCGCAGGCACCTGCGC
The DNA here is from genome assembly GCA_036523095.1 of Rubrivivax sp. Classification (GTDB taxonomy): domain Bacteria; phylum Pseudomonadota; class Gammaproteobacteria; order Burkholderiales; family Burkholderiaceae_C; genus Rubrivivax. The sequence continues at coordinate 303 of DATDER010000293.1, read as the reverse complement.
CTTCATCGACGCCGAACACGCGCTCGACGCGCAATACGCGCAGAAGCTCGGCGTCAACCTGCAGGAGCTGCTCATCTCGCAGCCCGACACCGGCGAGCAGGCGCTCGAGATCGTCGATGCGCTCGTGCGCTCGGGCTCGGTCGACCTGATCGTGATCGACTCGGTGGCCGCGCTCACGCCCAAGGCCGAACTCGAAGGCGAGATGGGCGACAGCCTGCCCGGCCTGCAGGCGCGCCTGATGAGCCAGGCGCTGCGCAAGCTCACCGCCACGATCAAGAAGACCAACACGATGGTCATCTTCAT
>DATDER010000292.1:0-48980 GCA_036523095.1 Rubrivivax sp. | reverse complement strand
TGCGCCCGCAGCCCCTGGCGCCACCGGGCCGCCGTCTGAATCAGTCATCGAATCGACCTCTGTCGAACTGCACCGCCTCGGGCGACTGCGGAAAGCGGTCACGAAGCTGGTTGCCGAGTTGCTGTGCCCCGGCGAAGTTGCCCAGGCGCTGTTCGGCACGCGCCGCGAGCCAGAGAGACTGGGCATTGGCCTGGCTCGGAATCGAGTTCACGCGCCGCATGTAGAAACGCACCCGCTCGTACTCGCCGCGCCGGTACAACACATCGCCGAGACTGAAGGCGCTCAAGGGGTTGGAGGGATCGATTTCGTAGGCGCGCGTCAGCGTGGCTTCCGCTTCTGCGAGCTTGCCGGCCCGCGCCTGGCACACACCCATGGCGAGTTGGGTCCGCACGGTGTCAAGGTACGTCGGCTGCGCCAGCGCTTGACGGAACTGCGCTTCGGCCTCGTCGAATCGGCGCTCCTGGCACAGGAACCAGCCGTAGTTGTGCATCACGTCGCCGTTGCCGGGCGCGAGTTGTTGTGCGCGCTTGAAGCTGTCCTCGGCGAAGCGGGCTTCACCGAGCGCCGCGTAGATGAGCCCGCGCAGATTCAGGGCCTCGGGCATGTCGGGCTTGGCCGCGAGCGCGAGCTTGACCTCGTCGAGCGCGGTCGCGGTCTGTCCGCGGCTGAAATAGGCGCCGGCCAACTCCAGCCGCACCTGGGCCCGTTTGTCGGCATTGGTCTGGTCGGACACGGTGGGCAGATCGCGGTTGCCCGCGCTGCCCGGTGCCGGCCTGGGCGTCGAGCAGGCCACGAGGCTGGCCAGCCCCGCCACGACCAGCGGGCCCATCCAGGCGCGCTTCACTGCGAGGCTCCCGCAGCGACGGATTGCACCACGATAGGGATCCGCGCCATGCGGCGCTGGGCATCGGTGCGGTCCTGGACCTCGCCCGCAAGCTGGCCGCAGGCGGCGTCGATGTCATCGCCGCGTGTCTTGCGAACGGTGGTCACGATACCGGCCGCCTGCAGCACCTGCGCGAAGGCATCGATCCGGCCCGGCGGCGAGCGCCGCAGTCCCGAGGCCGGGAAAGGGTTGAAAGGGATCAGGTTGAGCTTGCAGGGCACACGGCTCGTTGCTTCGGCGCTCTGACCCTGGACCAGGCGCACAAGTTGCGCCGCCTGTTCGGGACTGTCATTGACGCCGTCTAGCATGCAGTATTCGAAGGTGATGAAGTCGCGCGGTGCGGCTTCGAGATAACGATCGCAGGCCTGCATCAACTCACGCAAGGGGTACTTCCGGTTCAGCGGCACGAGCTCGCTGCGCAAGGTGTCGGTGGGCGCATGCAGCGACACCGCAAGGGCCACCGGGCAGTCTTGGCGCAGGCGGTCGATCATCGGCACCACTCCCGAGGTCGACACCGTGACACGCCGGCGCGACAGGCCGTATCCGTGGTCATCAAGCATCGTGCGCAACGCCGGCACGAGCGCGGCATAGTTCTGCAGCGGCTCGCCCATGCCCATCATGACGACGTTGTCGATCACACGCTCACCGGGGATGGCACCGGGGCGCCGGCGCAGCGTGTGTTCTGCATACCAGAGCTGCGCCACGATTTCGGCAGTGCTCAGGTTGCGGCTGAATCCCTGATGGCCGGTCGAGCAGAAACGGCAGCCGACGGCGCAGCCGGCCTGCGACGACACACACAGGGTGCCGCGGCCGGCTTCGGGGATGAACACGGTCTCGACCGCGTCGCCGGCGCCGACATCGAAGAGCCACTTGACGGTGCCGTCGGCCGACTGGTGCTCGCTGAGCACAGGCAAACCCTGCACTTGCGCTTCACCGGCCAGCTTGTCGCGCAAGGATTTCGCCAGATCGGACATCTGGCCGAAGTCGGACTCGCCCTTCTGGTGGATCCAGCGGAAAAGCTGGACCGCGCGGAAGCGCTTCTCGCCCAGCCCTGCGCAAAAGGCGCTCAACCCAGCGAGATCGAAGTCGAGCAGATTGACCATGCGTCGACCCCGCGCGCCGGATCAGCGGCCGTAGACGTTCATGCCGGCGAAGAAAAACGCGATCTCCACCGCGGCCGTCTCGGCGGCATCGGAGCCGTGCACCGCGTTGGCGTCGATGCTGTCGGCGAAGTCGGCGCGGATGGTGCCATTGTCGGCCTTCTTCGGATCGGTAGCGCCCATCAGCTCGCGGTTCTTCGAGATCGCGCCCTCGCCTTCCAGGACCTGGATCATCACCGGCCCGGAAATCATGAACTTGACCAGGTCGTTGAAGAAGGGGCGTGCCTTGTGGACGGCGTAGAAGGCCTCGGCTTCGCCCTGGGAGAGATGCGCCATCCGGGAAGCCACGACCTTCAGGCCTGCGCCTTCGAAGCGGGCGTAAATCTGACCGATGACGTTCTTCGCCACGGCGTCGGGCTTGATGATCGACAACGTGCGTTCGATGGCCATGAAAACCTCTCCTGAATCAATGACTTGGCAAAGCCTTGGATTGTAGCCCGGTGGTCTTGCGCCGATCGCGCCCGAGACTCGTGGCGTCAGCGACCGCGCCCGCCGGCGCCACCGCCACCCGAACCGCCGCCACGCCCGCCGCGCCCGCCGCCGCGCGACTTCTGATGGAACGCGTTCGCGCCGATATAACCCACCGCCGTGCGCATCGGGTCGGGCTGGCGCTCGCTGCCACCGCTACCGCCACCAGTGCCGCCACGTTGTCCCGTCCCACCCTTCTTGCGACCGCGGCCGCCTGCGCCACCACCGCCCCCGCCGCCCCCGCCGCCGCCTCGGCCACCACCACCGCCGCCGGCACCGCGTTTCGGCCCCTGGTTGAAGCGCTTGTCGTAGGTCTGCTGGAGCGGGTTCGGGATCGGGCCGTCGTCGTCGATGTCACGCGCCGGTGCGCGGTCGCCTTGCAGCGCCCGTTTGTCGTAGGTCTGCTGAAGCGGGTTAGGGATCGGCCCGTCCTCGGGAATCTCGCGCAGCCGCCGGGCCTGCTGGATCGCCCGCTTGTCGAAAGTCTGCTGCAGCGGGTTCGGGATCGGACCGCGGTGCTCGTCGTCGAAGCTGTCGTCGTGCTCGGCACGCGGCTCGCGTTCGTTGCCCGACACCTCGCGCACACCTTCGTCACGCCGTGGGCCTTCGTCACGCCGCCCACCGCGGCCACGCCGGCCCCCACGGTGACCACGCGCCTCGTCCGGGCCGGCGGCCGCTTCGCCCGCGGCGTGGCGCTGCATCCCGGTGGACTGGCGCAGGGCTTTGACGTCGTCGCCGCCCAGGTCGACCCAGACCCCGCGCTTGAGGCCGCGCGGCAGCACGACCGAGCCGTAGCGGATTCGGATGAGCCGGCTGACGGCGTGGCCGACGCTGTCGAAAAGCTTGCGCACCTCGCGGTTGCGGCCTTCGGTGATAACGACTCGGTACCAGTGGTTGGCGCCTTCGCCGCCGCCGTCCTCGATGCTGCGGAAGGCCGCCGGCTGGCCGTCGATCTCGACACCTTCGAGCAGCTTGGTGCGGTGTTCGTCCGACAGCAGGCCGAGCACCCGCACCGCGTATTCGCGCTCGACACCGAAACGCGGGTGCATGAGCCGGTTCGCGAGGTCGCCCGAGTTCGTGAACAGCAACAGACCCTCGGTGTTGATGTCGAGCCTGCCGACCGATTGCCACTTGCCGTGCTGCAGCCGCGGCAGGCGCCGGAACACGGTCGGCCGGTGTTGCGGGTCGTCGTGCGAAACGACTTCGCCTGCCGGCTTGTGGTAGGCCAGCACGCGCGGCAGCGGTGGGTTGATGCGCACGCGCACCGGCTTGCCGTCGATCTGGATCCGATCGCCAAAGGAAATGCGCTGCCCGGTGTGTGCCGGCTGACCGTTCACGGTCACGCGGCCGTCGGCAATCATCTGTTCCAAGTCGCGTCGCGAACCGACACCCGACTGCGCCAGCACCTTGTGCAGCTTGGGCGCGTCCGCTTCGGGCGCAAGCACACGCCGCGGGGGCGCTGCCGGCACGGCCTCAGCCGAGGTCGGCGCCTCACCCTGCTCGCCGGGCTCGATGACGTTGCTCGGTTCGGTGGCTTCGGCCGGCGCTGCCGGCATTTCGATCTCGGCGTCGAAGGCACCCGACACCACGCCGGCAAAGACATCGCCGACGTCGGCGGGCGGCAATGACGGCGGCACGAAGAAGGCTTCGGCGCTCTCGGCACCCTGCCCGGCGTCGCCCTCGGCGGGTGTCTCGCCCTCGCCGCGCCCCGCACGGTCGGCGCCACGGCGTCCGCGGCGACGGTTGCGATTTCGCCGCCGCCGGCCATCGGGACCGGTGGCGCCATCGGCTGCGTCAGCGGGAGGAGCGCCGTCGCTGGCGGTCGGGGGCGCAGCCTCCCCGGTCGGCGCGGCGGACGCCGCCTCAGCCGGCATGGCTGAGCCTGCTTCGTTCGCCGGCCCGCCTTCGGTCGAGGGCGCGACCTTGGGCGCGCGGCGGCGCCGTGGCTTGGGCGCTGGCGTGTCTGCGGCGTCGCCAGGCGGGGTGTTGAGCTCGGGAGAGTCAGGCTCGTTCGGATTCATTCGGCGCGGTGTCCTGCAAGTTCGGTGATTCGTCCGCGCCGGCTTCAGGCGGCGGCTCGGGTTCGGGCACTGGGGCGCCTTCGGGCAACAGGGTTTGCTGCAAGGTGTCCACCAGATCACCCTGGATTTCCACAGTGCCCGGCTCGGGCACCTGGCCTTCGCCGAGCCCGTCAAGTTCGGGCAGGCGGTCCAGGCTCGGCAACCCCAGATCGTCGAGAAACTGGCGCGTCGTGGCGTACAGCGCCGGACGCCCTGGCGATTCACGGTAGCCGATGGCCTCGATCCAACCCCGGTCTTCGAGCTGGCGCACGATCTGCGTCGTCACCGTGACACCGCGGATCTCTTCGATGTCGCCGCGCGTGACGGGCTGCCTGTAGGCCACGATGGCCAGCGTCTCCATCACCGCACGCGAATAGCGCGGCGGCTTTTCGGGATGCAGCCGGTCCAGGAACTCGCGCATCTCGGGCCGGCTCTGGAAGCGCCAGCCGGTCGCCAGCGGCACCAGCTCGACGCCCCGGCCCGCCCAGTCGCGCACCAGTTCGTCGAGCAGGCTGCGCAGGGTGTCAGGGCCGATGCGCTCTTCGAAGAGTTCGCTCATCTCGCGCAGTGGCAGCGGCGCCTGGGCACAGATGAGTGCCGTCTCGAGGACACGTTTGGCCTCGGCAGTGTTCATGTTCATTCGATCAGGTGGGCCGTCGATTCGTGACGGCGGCAGGCAGGAACATCGAGCGTCCTTGCGATGGCGGCCGCAGGGTCGGCGGCATGGCCTCAAAACGGAGTCGGTTGACGCTGCCGGGCTCTCGCTCCGTCGTGCACCGGCACGGACACGGGGGGCTCTGCAGCGTGGCCGCCGATATGCACCTGTTGCGAGGCGCTTCGGCGAGATGGCGCATTGTAGCGCCCGAATCAGAACTGCAACGGCGCCCCCACCGCCGCCCACGCTGCCGCCAAGTCGGGCGGGGGCGGTCTCGAGAAGTCGAGCCGTCGCCCGTCGTCGGGGTGCGAAAGACCCAGACGCTGCGCGTGCAGCGCCTGGCGTGTCATGCCGAGCAACGCCAGGCCGCCGTAGAGCAGGTCGCCCACCAGCGGGTGGCCGATGTGCGCCATATGGACCCGGATCTGGTGCGTGCGGCCCGTGTGCAGTTTGCAGCGCAGCGCCGACACGCCTCCACCCACGTGCAGGGGCAGGACGTCGGTGCGCGCGGCGCGGCCCGACGCCACCACCGCCATGCGCACACGCGACACCGGGTCGCGCCCGATCGGTGCCTCCACCGTGCGCTCGCCCGGTGCGACCTCGCCGCACGCGAGCGCCAGGTACTCGCGCTGGACCGTGCGCGCAGCGATGTCGCGCGACAACGCCGTCACCGCGGGCAGGGTCTTGCCCACGACCATGAGACCGGAGGTGTCCTTGTCGAGCCGGTGCACGATCCCGGCACGTGGCAGCTGGCCCGCGCCGGCGTGATGGGCCAGTAGCCCGTTCAACAGCGTGCCCGACCAGTTGCCCGCCGCCGGGTGCACGACCAGGCCGGCCGGCTTGTCGAGCACGATCAGGTGCGTGTCTTCGAACACGATGTCGAGCGCCATCGGCTCGGGCCTGAAGGCCAGGCTCTCGGCCGTCGGCACCAGTTCGAGCCGCAACTGCTGGCCCACGCGCAAGCGGCGCGAAGCCTGGGTCACGACCGCCTTGTCGACCTGGACGTGGCGCCGCTCGAGCAGGCCTTGCAGGTGGTTCCGCGAAAACTCGGGCGCCATCATGACGAGCGTGCGGTCGAGGCGCTGGCCATGTCCCTTGGCGTCGACCCGGTGGGTGCGGATTTCGAATGCATCGGCATCTGCTTCAGCATCCGCATCGGCAGCGACGGCAGGCTCGGTGGTCGAGATGGCGCGATCCCTATAATTTGTCGGAAGTTCAGTCCACGCCCCGCTCGGCACACCATGCCGACATCGCCTCGATGACCCTCTACAAAGTCTTCTCGCATGCCGTGCTGTGGGCCGCCGCTGCGTTGATGCTGGGCGGCTGCAGCTCGGAGCCGAAAACGCCGCCGACGGCGGCCGAGGCGCTCGATCGATTGTATGCAGACGCCAAGGAAGACCTGAACGACGGCAACTACGCCAGCGCGATCAAGACACTCGAACGTGTCGAGGCGCGCGCCACCGGGACGCTGCTCGGCCAGCAGGCGCTGCTCGACATGGCTTACGCGCAGTGGAAGACCAACGAGCGTGTCGAGGCACTTGCCACGGTCGACCGCTTCATCAAGCTGCATCCTTCGAGCCCGGCCTTCGACTACGCGCTGTACCTTCGCGGGGTGATCAACTTCAACGACAACCTGGGCATGCTCGGCAGCATGTCGGGCCAGGAGTTGTCCGAGCGCGACCAGCGTGCGTCGCGTGACGCCTACCAGTCGTTGCAGCAACTGGTGCAGCAGTTCCCGACCTCGAAGTACGCGCCGGACGCGCAGATCCGCATGGACTACATCGTGAACGCGCTGGCGGAATACGAAGTCCACGTGGCGCGGTATTACTACAAGCGCGGCGCCTACCTCGCCGCACTCAACCGCGCGCGGCAGGCGGTCTCCGAGTTCGAGCAGTCACCGGCGAACGAAGAGGCGCTCTACATCATGGTCATCAGCTACGACAAGCTGGAACTGACCGACCTGCGCGACGCCACCGACCGCGTGCTGCGCAAGAACTACCCGAACAGCAAGTTCCTCACCACCGGCCTGCGTCAAAGCTCGCGGCCCTGGTGGATGCTCTGATGTGGGTGTGCGCCGGCGCAGCTCAATGCGCCGCGGCCAAGCCGGCCAGCCAGGCCATTACCAGCGCCTCGTCCTCGAGCGGGGTCATCGGCGGCAAGGCCGCCCGCAATCGGGCGCCGTAGGGCATCTGGACCAGGCGCGGATCGCACACCACGAGCAGGCCGGTGTCGGTCTCGGTGCGGATCAGGCGCCCGCCGCCCTGCTTGAGCGAGATCGCCGTCTCGGCAACGAAGAACTCGTTGAAGGGCTGGCCGCCACGCGCTTCGATCTGCTGCACGCGGGCCTCGACGAGCGGGTCGTTCGGCGGCGGAAAGGGAAGCTTGTCGATCAGCACACATTGCAGCGCGTCGCCAGGCACGTCGATGCCTTCCCAGAAGCTTTGCGAACCGACCAGGATCCGGCGCCGCCCGTCGCCGAACTGCTGCAGCAAGGCGCGGCGCGGTTGTGAGCCCTGCACCAGGACCTCGATCTCGCTGCCACGCGACCCGAGCGCCTTGCGCAGGCCCTCGGCGATCAGCGGCAACACACGCAGCGTGGTCGTGAGCACGAAGCAGCGCCCGCCCAGGGCCTCGGCACAGCGCGCTGCGAGCCCGCCCACCGCCACCGGGTGCCCGATTTCGTTCGGCTTCGGGAATCGCCGCGGCACCCACAGGCGCGCCATCGCCGGATAGTCGAAGGGGCTGCCTACCCGCAGCAACTCGGCATCCTCCAGGCCGGTGCCCCGCGTGAACCAGCTCAGCTCAGCGTCGTCGCCGAGCGTGGCCGAGGTGAAGATCCACGCCTTCTGCGCCAGGCGCCGCTGCTCGCCGAGGGTGTCGCGGATGTCGAGTGGCGACTCGACGAGACGCGCGCCTTGGGGCGAGACGTCGATCCAGCGCACACGGCCAACCGCCACGTCGCTTAAGAAGCTGTCGCACAGCGCCGCCGCCGCCAGCGCACGCTGTTGCAGCTTCGCGAAGTCGGGCCCGGCCTCCTGCACGTCCGCGGCCGCGGTCGAGACGGCCTGAGCCGCAGCGGCCAGTGCCGCCAGCGCGGCCGCCAGCGCGGGTTCGCGCGCACGCTCCTGCCAGCGCACCTTGACGATGCCGCGAACATCGCGCAAGGGCCCGGCACAGACGATGCGCAACTCGCGTGCGCTGCGGTCGAGCGCGGCGGCCAGCTCCTGCCACGGCCGCAACCCGCGCGCCTGCTGAAGCCCGGCTGCCAAGAGATCACGCGCCAGGTCGATGAGCTGCCCGGTACCCAGCACCGTGCCCAGGAACTGCAGGCCGGCATCGACCAACTGGTGCGCTTCGTCGAAGATCGCGGCGTCGACGGTCGGCAGCAACTCGGCCACGCCGCTGTCGCGCAGCAGCAGGTCGGCAAAGAACAGGTGGTGGTTGACGACCACGATGTCGGCCGCCATCGCCTCGCGCCGCGCCCGCACGACGTGGCAGGCGCTGAACCGCGGACACTCCGCGCCGAGGCAGTTGTCGCGTGTGGACGTCACGAGCGGGATCACGGGTGAGCGGTCGTCGAGGCCTTCGATCTCGGCCAGGTCGCCGCTGCGTGTGGCCTGGGCCCAGCTCTCGATCCGCGCAAGGGCGCGCAGCGACCAGCGGTCGGGCAGCTCGGCGCTGTCGCGCGCCTGCCCGAGCCGATGCAGGCAGAGGTAGCTGCTGCGGCCCTTCAACAGCGCCAGCTTCGCCGGCACCTGCAGCGCCGCCTTCAGCCGCGGCAGGTCGCGCAGGAAGAGCTGGTCCTGCAGGCTCTTGGTCGCCGTGCTGACGAGCGCACGTCGGCCCGACAGCAGCAGCGGCACGAGGTACGCAAAGGTCTTGCCGACGCCGGTGCCGGCTTCGACGACCAGGGTGCCGCGCTCGTCGAGCACGCGCGCGACCGCCTGCGCCATCGTATCCTGCGCGGCGCGGGGGCGGTGCGCCGCGTCACTTGCGGCGAGCGGGCCGTGGCTCGCCAGCGCCTGCGCCACGAGCTGCTGCAACCCGCTCGGCGCGTCCACCGCAGGCCCGGAGAGCCCGGTCGCCGCGGGCGTGTTCAGGCGGGCTCCGGCGGGTCGAGTTCGATCTCGAGCCTGGCGATGGCATCGCGCAACAGCAGGCGCCGCTTCTTGAGGCGGCGCAGCGCCAGATCGTCGAGCGGCGCATCGTCCGCGAAGCGGTCGATCATGCTGTCCAGATCGGCATGTTCGATGCGCAATTCGATGAGCCGGCGCGATGGCGAATGCAAGTTCTCGTTCATTAACGCACACTGGCCGAACAGGCCCCGAGTTTATAGTCCTTGGTCATGACCGCCGTGCTCGCGCCCTACCGTCTCGTCGCCGTTACTGGGCTGCACCGGGGCGACCGCGCGTACCAGCAGGACCAGGTCGAAGTCTTCGTGCACGGTCGCGTCGCTGGCTGTGCGCTCGCCGTCGTCGCCGACGGCATGGGCGGCAAGAGCGGCGGGCGCAAGGCCGCCGACCAGGTGCTGATGACGGGCCAGCAGACCTTCGAGAGCTTCGTCCCCGCCAAGGACGACGCGGCCGATCTGCTGCGGCAACTGGTGCTCGAAGCGCATCTGATGATCAAGTTGACGGCGATCTCGGCCGAGGAAGAGCCGCACAGCACGATCGCGGCCTTCCTGATGACACCCGGGCGCGGCTGCGACGTGGTTCACGCCGGCGACTCGCGGGTCTACCACTTCCGGGGCGCCGAGATGCTTCGCCGCACCACCGACCACTCCTTCGTGCAGCGCCTGATCGACGAAGGCAAGATCACCGAAGAGGCGGCCAACACGCACCCGCAATCGAACTTGCTCACGGGCTGCCTGGGCACGCAGCAGGAACCGCCGATCTCGCTCTGGAAGATCGAGCACCTCGAACCCGGCGACACCCTGCTCGCCTGCAGCGACGGGCTGTGGCACTACTTCTCGCAGAAGGAACTCGGCGCGATCGTGGCCGGCCTGCCGCCACGCGATGCGAGCGAGATGATGATCAGCAAGGCACGCCAGCGTGCACGCGGCAGTGGTGACAACCTCTCGCTCGCGCTGGTCCGGGTCGAGGCGCTGAGCTGACCGGTCGGCGCGCGCCCGGTGGCTCAGGTCAACCCGGTATCGACGTCGCGCCGCGCCAGGGCCATGAACTCCGCCGATTGCATCTCGTGCAGGCGCGACACCGTGCGCGGGAACTCGTGCGCGAGCGGGCCCTCGGTGTAGAGCGCCTCGGCCGGGACCTCCGCCGACAGGATCAATTTCACGCGCCGGTCGTACAGCACATCGACGAGCCAGGTGAAACGCCGCGCCTCGCTGGCGAGCCGCGGCGACATCTGCGGCACGCCCGAAAGCAGCACGGTGTGGAAACGGGCCGCCAGCTCCAGGTAGTCGTTCTGTGATCGCGGCCCGCCGCACAGCGTGCGGAAGTCGAACCACACGACCCCGCCGGCACGGCGCCGCGCGTGCAGGCTGCGGTGTTCGATCTGCAGCACCGGGTCTTCGTCGCGCGCCTCGGCCAGCTGGTCGAACGCCGAGGCGAGCGCAGCGTCCGCGGCCTCGTTCAGCGGCGTGAGGTACATCGCCACGTTGCGAAGCGTGCGTTGGCGGTAGTCGGTCCCGGCGTCGACACTGAGGACTTGAAGGTGCTGCTTGAGCAGTTCGATCGCGGGCAGGATGCGGTCGCGGTGCAACCCGTTCGGGTACAGCGCATCGGGGTGGAAGTTGGAGGTCGTGACGATGCTCACGCGGTGCAAGAACATCGATTCGAGCAGCCGGTGCAGGATCATCGCGTCGGTCACATCGGCGACATGGAACTCGTCGAAGCAGATGAGCCTGAAGCGGCGCGCGATGCGCTTCCCGAGTTCGTCGAGCGGGTTGACGGTGCCTTTCAGGTCCTGCAGCTCGCGGTGCACCTCGCGCATGAACTCGTGAAAGTGCAGCCTTGCCTTGCGTTTCAGCGGCACGGCCTGGAAGAAGCAGTCCATCAGGAAGCTCTTGCCGCGCCCGACCCCGCCGTGCATGTAGACACCACGCGGGATCGGCGGGCGGCTGATGAGCTTGGTCAGCGCGTTGCTGCGCCGCGCCTTGTAGTCGGCCCACTCGGTCTCGCAGCGTTCGAGCGCGTCGATCGCGCGCAACTGCGCCTCGTCGCTGCGATAGCCTCGCTCGGCCAGCGTGGTTTCGTAGAGCTGTCGGACGCCAGCCACGCGCAGGCTAGAAATTCAGTGTGCGCTTTGCCACCGCGAGTGCGGCTTCCTTCGTCGCTTCGGACAACGTGGGGTGCGCGTGGCAGATGCGGGCAATGTCTTCGCTGCTGGCGCGGAACTCCATCGCGACGACACACTCGGCGATCAGCTCGCTCGCCATCGGGCCGATGATGTGCACGCCCAGGATCTCGTCGGTGCTCGCATCGGCAAGCATCTTGACCACGCCGCCGGTGTCACCGAGCGCACGCGCGCGGCCGTTCGCCAGGAAGGGAAAAGTGCCAGCGTTGTACGCGCGTCCCGCGGCCTTGAGCTGCTGTTCGGTCTGGCCGACCCAGGCGATCTCGGGGCTGGTGTAGATGACCCAGGGAATGGTGTTGAAGTTGACGTGGCCGTGCTGGCCGGCGATGCGCTCGGCCACCGCCACGCCTTCTTCTTCGGCCTTGTGGGCGAGCATCGGGCCGCGCACCACGTCACCCACCGCCCACACGCCCGGCAGGTTGGTGCGGCATTCGTCGTCGACGACGATGGCGCCGCGCTCGTCGAGCTTGAGCCCCACGGCCTCGGCATCGAGGCCGGTCGTGTTGGGCACGCGCCCGATCGAGACCACGACCTTGTCGACTTCGAGTGCATGCGCCGCGCCCTTGGCGTCGGTGTAAGCCACGCTCACGCTCTTCTTGCCGGCCCTGATCGCACCCACCGAGACACCGAGTTCGATCTTCAGCCCCTGCTTCGTGAAGGCCTTGTGCGCCTCCTTGGCGATCTGCTCGTCCACCGCACCCAGGAAGGTCGGCAATGCCTCGAGCACCGTGACTTCGGCACCCAGGCGGCGCCAGACCGATCCCATCTCGAGCCCGACGACCCCCGAGCCGATGAGGCACAAGGACTTGGGCACCGCGGGGATGCGCAGCGCGCCGTCGTTGCTTAGGATGTTGATCTCGTCGAAAGGCGCGCCGGGCAACGCACGCGCGCTCGATCCGGTGGCCACGATCACCTGCCGCGCCACCAGCACCTCGTCGCCGACGGCGATCTCGTAACCCGCATCGGTGGCCTTCGAGAAGGCACCACGACCGTGGAAGAAGCTGACCTTGTTCTTCTTGAAGAGGTAGAGGATGCCGTCGTTGTTCTGCTTGACCACGGTGTCCTTGCGGCCGAGCATCTTGCTTACGTCGATGCTCAGATCCTTCAGCCCGATGCCGTGATCGGCAAAAGCATGGCCGGCATGTTCGAAATGCTCGCTCGACTGCAGCAAGGCCTTGCTCGGAATGCAGCCGACATTGGTGCAGGTGCCTCCGGGCGCGGGGCCGCCCTTGCCGTTTTTCCACTCGTCGATGCAGGCGGTGTTGAAACCGAGTTGTGCCGCGCGGATGGCGGCGATGTAACCGCCGGGGCCGGCACCGATGACGACGACATCAAACTGTTTAGCACTCATGGCGGACCGCGATCAGATGTCGAAGAGCAGACGCGCCGGGTCTTCAAGCGCATCCTTCATGGCGACCAAGCCGAGCACCGCCTCTCGGCCGTCGATGATGCGGTGGTCGTAACTCATGGCCAGGTAGTTCATCGGACGCACCACGATCTGGCCGTTTTCGACCACGGCACGCTCCTTGGTCGCGTGCACACCCAGGATCGCGCTTTGCGGCGGGTTGATGATGGGGGTCGACAACATCGAGCCGAAGACACCGCCGTTGCTGATCGAGAAGGTGCCGCCCGAGAGCTCGTCCATCGACAGCTTGCCCTCGCCCGCCTTCTTGCCGTACTCCGCGATCTTCTTCTCGATGTCGGCGAAGCTCATCTGGTCGGCGTTGCGCAGGATAGGCACCACCAGGCCGCGCGGCGAACCGACGGCGATCCCGATGTCGAAGAAGCCGTGGTAGACGATGTCGTTGCCGTCGACGCTGGCGTTGAGCACCGGGTACTTCTTCAGCGCGGCCACTGCGGCCTTCACGAAGAAGCTCATGAATCCGATCTTGACGCCGTGTTCCTTCTCGAACTTCTCCTGGAAGCGCTTGCGCATCTCCATCACCGGCGCCATGTTCACCTCGTTGAAGGTGGTGAGGATGGCGTTCATCGACTGCGACTGCAGCAGGCGCTCGGCCACACGCGCACGCAGGCGCGACATCGGCACCCGTTGCTCGGGGCGCTCGCCCAGGTTGGGGCCCAGTGGCGCTGCGACCGCGGGCAGCACCCTGGTCGGTGCAGGCGCGGCAGGCTTGGGCGCCGGGGCTGCGGCGGCAGCCGGCGGTGGCGCCAGCGCACCGAGCACATCGCCCTTGGTGACACGGCCGTCCTTGCCGCTACCCTGCACCGCGCTGACCGCGAGCTGGTTTTCCGCCAGCAGCTTGGCCGCCGCGGGCATCGCCACGTCACCCTTGGAGGCTGCTGCGGCAGCGGGCATGGGTGCAGGCACCGCCGCCACGACGGCCGCGGTCGCAGCGGCGGCGGCGGGTGCCGCGGCGCTGGCCTTGCCCTCGGTGTCGATGCGCGCGATCACCTGCTCGGCCGCGACGGTGGCACCGTCGGCCTGCACCAGTTCGACCAGCACGCCACCGGCGGGCGCCGGCACTTCGAGCACCACCTTGTCGGTCTCGATCTCGATCAGGATCTCGTCCATCTCGATAGCGTCGCCGGGCTTCTTCTTCCACTGCAGCAGGGTCGCTTCGGCAACCGACTCGGAGAGTTGCGGTACCTTGACTTCAACGATGGCCATGTCTATCTCGGTTCTGTGATGATGCTTACTTGGTGAGCACGAAGCCCTTGAGCTTGCCGAATGCCTGGTCGAGCAGCGCTTTCAACTGCTCCTGGTGCAGGTGCGAATAGCCCACGGCCGGCGAAGCCGACGCGGGCCGCCCAGCGTAGCCGAGGCGCTGCCCGTCGGTCATGTTCTCGTGCACATAGTGCTGGACGAAGAACCACGCACCCTGGTTCTGCGGCTCGTCCTGGGCCCACACCACCTCGGTGAGGTTCGGGTAACGCTTCAGCTCGGCTGCAAAGGCCTTGTGCGGGAACGGATACAACTGCTCGACACGAACGATCGCAACGTCCCAGGCCTTCTTCTCGTCGCGCCGTTTCAGCAGGTCGTAGACGACCTTGCCGGAGCAGGCGATCACGCGCCGCACCTTGTCGGGTTCGACCTCGGGCCGGCTCGGTCCGATCACGGTGCGGAACTCGCCCTTCGTGAACTCGGTGAGCGGTGAGCCCGCGTCCTTGGCGCGCAGCAGCGACTTCGGGGTGAAGATGATGAGCGGCTTGCGGAACTGCCGCACCATCTGCCGGCGCAGCAGGTGGAAAATCTGGCTCGCCGATGTCGGCTGCACGATCTGCATGTTGTTGTCGGCCGAGAGTTGCATGAAGCGCTCCAGGCGCGCCGACGAATGCTCCGGCCCCTGGCCCTCGTAGCCGTGCGGCAGCATCAGCGTGAGGCCGTTGACGCGCCCCCACTTCACCTCGCCCGAGGCGATGAACTGGTCGATCACGACCTGCGCACCGTTCGCGAAGTCGCCGAACTGCGCCTCCCAGATCACCAGCGTGTTGGGTTCGGCCGACGAGTAGCCGTACTCGAAGCCGAGCACCGCTTCTTCGGACAACAGGGAATCGATGACGACAAAGGGCGCCTGGCCTTCGGCGACGTTTTGCAGCGGAACGTAGGTACCGGTGTCCCACTTCTCGCGGTTCTGGTCGTGCAGCACGGCGTGGCGGTGGGTGAAGGTGCCGCGACCGCAGTCCTCGCCCGACAGGCGCACCGCATAACCGCTCGCCACGAGCGACGCGTAGGCCATCGTCTCGCCCATGCCCCAGTCGACGTTGATCTCGCCGCGACCCATCGCGGCGCGGTCGGCGATCACCTTCTCCACCAAGGGATGAACCTTGAAGTTGCCCGGAATGGTCGTGAGCTTCTCGGCCAGGCGGCGCACTTCGGCCAGCGGTAGCGCCGTGTCGGCCGCGTCGGTCCACTTGCGGCCGAGGAATGGCGCCCAGTCGACTGCGTACTTGCTCTTGAAGTTGGTCAGCACCGGGTCGACTGTGTGCTTGCCCGCGTCCATCGCGGCGCGGAAGTCCTTCACCATCTGATCGGGGCCCTCGGCCGGCAACACGCCTTGCACGACGAGCTTTTCGCCGTACAGCCGGCGCGTGCCGGGGTGCTGCGCGATCTTCTTGTACATCAGCGGCTGGGTCAGGCTGGGCGTGTCCTGCTCGTTGTGGCCGAGCTTGCGGAAACAGATGATGTCGACCACCACGTCCTTGCTGAACTGCTGGCGGTAGTCCATCGCGAGCTGGGTGCACAGCACCACGGCTTCGGGATCGTCGCCGTTCACGTGCAGCACCGGCGCCTCGATCATCTTGACGACGTCGGTGCAGTACAGCGTCGAGCGCGAGTCGCGCGGGTCGCTTGTGGTGAAGCCGATCTGGTTGTTGATGACGAGGTGGACCGTGCCGCCAGTGAAGTAGCCACGCGTCTGCGCCAGCGCCAGCGTCTCCATCACGACACCCTGGCCGGCGAAGGCGGCATCACCGTGCACCAGCACCGGCAGCACCTGGGCGCCGGTCTTGTCGCCGCGCCGGTCCATGCGCGCCTTGACCGAGCCTTCGACGACCGGGTTCACGATCTCCAGGTGCGAGGGGTTGAAGGCCAGGCTCAGGTGCACCGGGCCGCCGGGTGTCGTGATGTCGCTCGAGAAGCCCTGGTGGTACTTCACGTCGCCCGAGGGCAGCACTTCGGCCGCCGTGTGGTCGAACTCGGCAAACAGGTCGGCCGGCATCTTGCCCAGCGTGTTGACCAGCACGTTCAGGCGCCCGCGGTGTGCCATGCCGATGACGATTTCCTGCACGCCCTTGGCGCCGGCGCGCTGCACCACCTCGTCCATCGAGGCGATGAAACTCTCACCGCCTTCGAGCGAGAAGCGCTTCTGCCCGACGTACTTGGTGTGCAGGTAGCGCTCGAGGCCTTCGGAGGCCGTGAGGCGGTCGAGGATGTGCTTTTTCTCGGCCGCGCTGAAGGTCGGCTTGCTGCGGATGCTTTCGAGCCGCTCCTGCCACCAGCGCTTCTCGGCCGGGTCGGTGCAGTGCATGAACTCGGCACCGACCGTGCCGCAGTAGGTTTCGCGCAGCGCCTGCATGATCTCGCGCAGCGACATGTTCTCGGTCTTCGCGAAATAGGTGTTCGCGGCCGAGAAGGTGATGTCCATGTCGGACTCGCTCAGGTCGTAGAACGCCGGCTCCAACTCGGGAATCTTGGGACGTTCGGTGCGCTTGAGCGGATCCAGGTCGGCCCAGCGCGAGCCGAGGAAGCGGTAGGCCGCGATCAGCGACTGCACATGCACCTGTTTGCGCGCCACCGCCAGGTCGGCCTCGCTCGCCTTGAGCGCAAAGGCGTTCGCCTTGGCACGTTGGGCAAAGGACTCGACCACCGGCGCGTGCGCGACGTCGCGCGCTTCACTTCCGTCGGCCGCTGGAACGTTCTGAAGGTTGTCGAAGTAGCTGCGCCAGTTGTCGGGCACGCTGCCGGGGTTGTCGAGGTAGGCCTCGTACAACTCTTCGACATAAGGGGCGTTGCCCCCGAACAGGTAGGAGTTGGACCTGTACTGCTGCATCATCTTCGCTCACCTTTCGCGCCGGTTTCCAGCGCTTCGATGGGTTGATCAACCTTCCGCGGCCCCGGCTCGACCGGTTGGCGGATTGCGACCCGCCTTGCTGTTCGTGCGACACCAGCAAGGGGACGGGAAGGACCTGTTTCGGAACGAAGGGACTTTAGCACTGCCGAGCGACGAGGCAGCACCCCACTTTGTTGATCTCGCTCAAGCGGCCAGCGTCTGCCGCGCGGCGAAGTACTCGCTGCGCAGGCGCGCGACCAGTTGGCCCGCCGGCACCACCCGCGTGACCGCGCCGATACCCTGACCGCAGCCCCAGATGTCCTTCCACGCCTTCGACGAGCTGTCACCACCACCGAAACTCATCGCGCTCGGATCACTGTCGGGCAGCTTGTCGGGGTCCATGCCGGCGTTGCGGATCGACGGTTTGAGGTAGTTGCCGTGCACGCCGGTGAACAGGCTCGAGTAGACGATGTCGTCGCTGCTCGAATCGACGATGCACTGCTTGTAGGCCCCGGCAGCACGCGCCTCGTCGGTGGCGATGAAGGCCGAGCCGATGTAGGCCATGTCGGCGCCCATCGCCTGCGCAGCGAGCACGGCACCACCCGTGGCGATCGCGCCGCTGAGTGCGAGCGGGCCGTCGAACCAGGCGCGGATTTCCTGGACGAGCGCAAACGGGCTCTTCACGCCGGCGTGGCCGCCCGCGCCAGCGGCCACCGCCACCAGCCCGTCGGCACCCTTCTCGATCGCCTTTCGTGCGAAGGCATTGTTGATGATGTCGTGCAGCACGATGCCACCCCAGCCGTGCACCGCGTCGTTGATGTCGGTGCGTGCGCCGAGCGAGGTGATGACAATCGGCACCTTGTACTTCGCGCAGACCTGCATGTCGTGGTCGAGGCGGTCGTTCGTGCGGTGCACGATCTGGTTGATCGCGAACGGCGCCGCCGGCGTCTGCGGGTGATCGCGATCCCAGGCAGCGAGCGTTTCGGTGATCTCGGCAAGCCACTCGTCGAGCTGCGACGCCGGCCGTGCGTTGAGCGCCGGCATCGCGCCGACAACACCGGCCGTGCACTGCGCGACCACGAGCTTGGGGTTGCTGATGATGAACAGCGGCGCCGCGATGATCGGCAACGACGCGCGCTTCAGGACCGGGGGCAACGCCATCAGAAAGACTCCAGCGCAAGCGCGGTCACCGACTCGGCGCCATCGACGATGCTGTTGCGCAGACCCGCAACCTTGTTCAGGATGTGTTCACCGTAGAAGCGCGCGGTGGCGATCTTCGCGCGCATGAACTCGGTGTCGACACCTTCGGCCAGACGATCCTCGGCGATCATCAGCGCGCGTGCCATCTGCCAGCCCGCGACCACCGTCGCGGCGAGCATCAGATAAGGCACGCTGCCGGCGAAGGCGGCGTTCGGGTTCGCTTTGGACTGCGCCACGATGTAGTCGACCGCGTCGCCGAACGCACGCCGGCCCACTGCCAGCTCGCGTCCCATCGAGCGGCAGGCGGCGCTGTCACGTGCGGCGAGTTCGCCTACGGTGCCTTCAATCTGCGCCCCGATGGCGTGGGCCACGCGGCCACCGTCGCGCGCCGTCTTGCGCCCGACGAGATCGTTCGCCTGGATTGCCGTGGTGCCTTCGTAGATGGTCAGGATCTTGGCGTCTCGCAAGTACTGCGCGGCACCGGTCTCCTCGATGAAACCCATTCCGCCGTGGACCTGCACACCCAGGCTCGCGACCTCGAGCGCCATCTCGGTCGACAGGCCCTTGATCAGCGGCACGAGGAAGTCGTAGAAAGCCTGGTTCTGCTGCCGCACCTCGGACTCCGGGTGGGCATGTGCGGCGTCGTAGGCGGCCGCACCCACCAGCGCCATCGCGCGGCAGCCTTCGGTGTGGGCGCGCATCGTCATCAGCATGCGGCGCACGTCGGGGTGGTGGATGATCGCGCCGGCGCCCGGCAGCGAGCCGTCGACGGGCCGGCTTTGAACCCGGTCGCGTGCGTACTGCACGGCCTGCTGGTAGGCGCGTTCGGCGAGCGCGATGCCCTGCACGCCGACCCCGAAGCGGGCCGCGTTCATCATGATGAACATGGTTTCGAGGCCGCGGTTTTCCTGCCCGATCAGCTCGGCCACCGCACCACCATGGTCGCCATATTGCAGCACCGCGGTCGGGCTCGCCTTGATACCCAGCTTGTGTTCGATGCTGACGCAGTGCACGTCGTTGCGCGTGCCGTCGGCCAGCACCTTCGGGCAGATGAAGAGCGAGATGCCCTTCACGCCTTCAGGCGCACCGCTCACCCGTGCCAGCACGAGGTGCACGATGTTGTCGGCCAGGTCGTGTTCGCCGTAGGTGATGAAGATCTTGGTCCCGAAGAGCTTGTAGCTGCCGTCGGGCTGCGGTTCGGCCCGGGTGCGCACGAGCGACAGGTCCGAGCCCGCCTGCGGCTCGGTGAGGTTCATCGAGCCGGTCCAGCTGCCGCCGATCATCTTCGGGATGAAATTCGACTGCTGCGCGGGCGACCCTGCGGTGAGCAGCGCCTCGATCGCGCCGTCGGTCAGCAGCGGGCAGAGCGCGAAGCTGAGGCTCGCGCTGTTGACCATCTCCGAACATGCGGCGTGGATCGTCTTCGGCAGGCCCTGGCCGCCGAACTCGACCGGGTGTTGAAGGCCTTGCCAGCCGCCTTCGGCAAACTGGCGGAAGGCCTGCTTGAAACCGGCTGATGTCGTCACGACCCCGCCGCTGAACGACGACGGTAGCTGGTCGCTCGGCCAGTTCAGCGGCGCGACCACCCCTTCGTTGAAGCGCGCGCACTCCTCGAGCACGGCGGCCGCGGTGTCGACGCCGGCATCCTCGTGGCCGGGAAACTGCGCCACGGCGTCGAGCCCTGCCAGCTCCTTCATCACGAAGAGCATGTCCTTGACGGGTGCGCGGTAGCTCATTTTTCGTCTCCAGAAGTGCTGAGGGCGCCGCAGCGGGCGCCCCCTCAAGTCCCGTCGGTCAAAGGCTCCTGACGAGCTCGGGCACCGCGGTGAACAGATCCGCCTCGAGCCCGTAGTCGGCGACGCTGAAGATCGGCGCCTCAGGATCCTTGTTGATCGCCACGATGACCTTGCTGTCCTTCATGCCCGCCAGGTGCTGGATCGCGCCACTGATGCCGCAGGCGATGTAAAGGCTCGGGGCGACGATCTTGCCGGTCTGGCCGACCTGCCAGTCGTTGGGTGCGTAACCGGCGTCGACCGCGGCGCGGCTCGCGCCGAGCGCGGCACCGAGCTTGTCGGCCAGCGGCGTCAGCACCTCGTTGAACTTGTCACCCGAGCCCAGTGCGCGCCCGCCGCTGACGATGATCTTGGCTGCCGTGAGTTCGGGCCGGTCGCTCTTGGCGATCTCGCTGCCGACATAAGTCGACAGGCCGCTGTCGGCGACCGCGGCGACAGTCTCGATCGCGGCCGATCCGCCTTCGCCGGCGGCGTCGAAGCCGGTCGTGCGCACGGTGATGACCTTGATGGTGTCCAGGCTCTGCACGGTGGCGATCGCGTTGCCGGCGTAGATCGGGCGCTCGAAGGTGTCGGCGCTGATGACTTTGGTGGCGTCGCTGATCTGCGCCACATCGAGCAAGGCGGCCACCCGCGGGGCGACGTTCTTGCCGTGCGCGGTGGCCGGGAACAGCAGGTGGCTGTAGTCCTTGGCCAGCGCCAGGACCTGGGCGGCGACGTTCTCGCCGAGTTGTTCGGCCAGTTGCGCGCCGTCGGCGTGCAGGATCTTGGCCACGCCGGCGATCTTCGATGCCGCCTGCGCGGCGCCGGCTGCGTTGTGGCCGGCGATCAGCACGTGCACGTCGCCCCCACACTGGATCGCAGCGGTCACGGTGTTGAGCGTGGCGGGCTTGAGGGTGCCGTGGTCGTGTTCGGCAATGACGAGAGCAGCCATCTCAGATCACCTTCGCTTCGTTCTTCAGTCTGGCCACCAGGGTGGCGACATCGGGCACCTTGACTCCGGCACCGCGTTTGGGCGGCTCGCTCACCTTGAGCGTCTTGATGCGCGGCGCGACGTCGACCCCCAGGTCGGCGGGCTTGAAGACCTCGAGCGGCTTCTTCTTCGCCTTCATGATGTTGGGCAGCGTGACGTAACGCGGCTCGTTCAGGCGCAGGTCGGTGGTGACGACGGCCGGCAGGGTGAGCTTGACCGTTTCCAGGCCGCCGTCGACTTCGCGGGTGACCGAGACGTGGCCCCCAGGCATCGATCCTTCCACTTCAACCTTGGATGCGAAGGTGCCTTGGGGCAGTCCGGCCAGGGCCGCCAGCATCTGCCCGGTCTGGTTGCAGTCGTCGTCGATCGCCTGTTTGCCCAGGATGACGAGGCCGGGTTGTTCCTTGTCGACGAGCGCCTTCAGCAGCTTGGCCACCGCCAGCGGCTGCAATTCGTCGGCGCATTCGACGTGGATCGCGCGGTCGGCGCCGATGGCCATCGCGGTGCGCAGGGTTTCCTGGCACTGGGTGACGCCGCAGGACACGGCGATGACCTCGGTGGCGACGCCCTTCTCCTTCAGGCGCACCGCTTCTTCGACCGCGATCTCGTCGAATGGGTTCATGCTCATCTTGACGTTGGCGATGTCCACGCCCGTGCCATCGCTCTTGACCCGGACCTTGACGTTGTAGTCGACGACCCGCTTGACGGGGACCAGCACCTTCATGATGGCTTTCTCCTGGGGAGTTGGGTTTTGGGCTTTGCCGATGATTCTAGGTTCGCACCCGGCGGCACCCTTGTCGAGCGAAATAATAGAACGATCGTTCTATTTGATCTGGACCGGGTTCAGCCGCCGGTCCCCCGCCGCCAGCGCGCCCCGCGTCATGTCGACCCGCACCAACAGGAACAGGCCCAGCACGAAGAAGAGGCCCGTGGAGAGGATGGCGAGACGGTGATTGCCGCCGCTGAGCCAAGTCACCAACCCATAGGTCAGCGGCCCCACGATGGCCGACAGCCGGACGGCGAAGGTCCACAGCCCGTAGAACTCGGCACGCCGCTGTGAGGGTGCAAGCACGCCAGCCATCGCCCGCCCCGCCGACTGGCTGGCGCCCATGCACAACCCCGCGATCATCGCCGCGATCCAGAACAACGCCTGCGTCGTGGCCAGCACCGCCAGCACGGTCATCACGATCCAACCCCCGAGGGCAATGCGCAGCGCAGGCCGATGACCGATGCGGTCCTGCCAGTAGCCGAACGCAAACGCGCCAGCAGCCGCAGCGATGTTGACCAGGAACACCAGCATCATGGTGTCGGTCTGCTTGAAGCCGAGCACCTGCTCGGCGTAGACCGCCGCCAGCGCGATCACCACCGAGATGCCGGCCTGGTACGCCACCGTGCACGCCAGCAGCCACATGAAATCTTCGAAGTCCCGCGCCGCACGAAAGGTGGCCAGCAAGCGGGCCAGAGATTCGCGCAGGCCCGCACGCGCGACATGACGCGACTGTGCCAGTGCCCGCTCCTTCAGCAGCACGAAGGTCACTGTCGCCGCGAGCGCATAGATGCCGGCGGTGATCAACATCGTCACTGGCACGAAGTGCGTCGCCGGCAGGCCGCGGCCCTGAGCCCAGAGCACATAGGCCAGGCTCAGGCCCAGCGTCAGCATGCCGCCGAAGTAGCCGAAGCTCCAGCCCCATCCCGAGACCCGCCCCATCGCCTCGCGCCGCGCCAGTTCGGGCAGGAAGGCAGCGGTAAGCGACTCGCCATACGAGAAGAAGAGGTTCGACAGCACGACGGCGGCGACTGCCAGAAACAGGTCGCCCGCACCGGCTTTGGCCAGCAGCGCGGTGGCCAGCACGCACCCGACTGTCGCGAGCGCAAGGAGGCGCTTCTTCGCCGCACGCAGGTCGGCATACGCACCGAGCATCGGCATCGTGAGCATCACGATCAGGTTCGACAACGCCAGCGCGCCGGTCCACGCGAGCGTCGCCCAACTGGCGTCTGCTGCCACGACGCCGACGAAGTAGGCGTTGAACACCGCCGTCAGGACGACCGTGGTGTAGCCCGAGTTGGCGAAGTCGTACATCGCCCAACCGAAGACTTCGCGCTTCTTCACGCCCTCGTTCAGCGACTCCTGGGCGAAGAGGGCCATGGGGGCTCCGGTGCGCAACACAAGCTCGCGGTTGGTGCCCAGGACGGGCATCGAACCCGTAAGCCCTCTTGCGAGAAGCGGCGGATTTTAAGTCCGCTGTGTTTACCAGTTTCACCACCCGGGCCGCGGGCGTTTGTCTTGGAGGCGCGACCCGGAGTCGAACCGGGCTAGACGGATTTGCAATCCGTTGCATAACCGCTTTGCTATCGCGCCGGCATGCGTTCAGGTGCAAAAAAGGGAAGCGGCTGCTTCCCTTTTTTATCTGGAGCGGGAGAAGAGTCTCGAACTCTCGACCTCAACCTTGGCAAGGTTGCGCTCTACCAACTGAGCTACTCCCGCGTGTCTCGCATTATAGGCTGAATTTCGGCCGCTTCAATGCGGCAACCCGTCACCCGCGGCCGCTTCGGGCGCGACCGTTGGCGCGGCCGCCACAACGGCCGGCTTGGAAAGGATGTCTTCGTCAGGCAAGGGTTGCGGCATCGTCTCCAACGCCACTTCCAGGACCTGATCGATCCACCGCACCGGCACGATCTCGAGATGGTTCTTCGCGTTCTCGGGGATGTCGGCGAGATCCTTGACGTTGTCCTCCGGGATCAGCACCGTCTTCACACCACCGCGGTGTGCCGCGAGCAGTTTCTCTTTCAGCCCGCCGATGGCCGTGACCTCGCCGCGCAGCGTGATCTCGCCCGTCATCGCCACGTCGGCACGTACTGCGATGCCCGTCAGCGCAGAGACGAAAGCCAGCGTCATCGCGGCACCGGCACTCGGGCCGTCCTTGGGCGTCGCGCCATCGGGCACGTGGATGTGGATGTCTCGCTTCTCGAACATCTCGTCCTTGATGCCCAGGCGCCGCGCGCGTGAACGCACGACCGACCGCGCTGCCTCGACCGACTCCTTCATCACGTCGCCAAGCGAGCCGGTGCGGATGATGTTGCCCTTGCCGGGCATGACGGCGGATTCGATCGTGAGCAGATCGCCGCCGACTTCGGTCCACGCGAGTCCGACCACCTGGCCGACCTGGTTCTTCATCTCGGCACGGCCGAAGTCGAACTTGCGCACGCCCAGGAAATCGTTCAGGTTCTCTTCGGTGACAACGACCTGGCCTTCGTACTTCTTGAGCTGAATGCCCTTGACCACCTTGCGGCAGATCTTGGACATCTCGCGTTCGAGCGAGCGCACACCGGCTTCACGTGTGTAGTAGCGGATGATCCCGCGGATGGCGCCCTCGGTGACGTCCATCTCGTGGTCTTTGACGCCGTTGTTCTTCTGCTGCTTGGGCAGCAGGTACCGCTGGGCGATGTTGAGCTTTTCGTCTTCGGTGTAACCCGCGAGGCGGATGACTTCCATCCGGTCGAGCAGCGCCGGCGGGATGTTCATCGAATTCGACGTCGCGATGAACATCACGTCCGAGAGGTCGAAGTCGACCTCGACGTAATGGTCGCTGAAGGTGTGGTTCTGCTCCGGGTCGAGCACTTCGAGCAGGGCCGAAGACGGGTCACCGCGGAAGTCCATGCCCAGCTTGTCGATCTCGTCGAGCAGGAAGAGCGGGTTGCGCGTGCCGACCTTGGACAGGCTCTGCAGCACCTTGCCCGGCATCGAGCCGATGTAGGTGCGGCGATGGCCGCGGATCTCGGCCTCGTCGCGCATGCCGCCGAGCGCCATGCGGACGAACTTGCGCCCGGTGGCGCGCGCCACGCTCTGGCCGAGCGAGGTCTTGCCCACGCCCGGGGGGCCCACCAGGCACAGGATCGGCGCCTTGACCTTGTCCACACGTTGTTGCACCGCGAGGTACTCGAGGATGCGGTCCTTGACCTTCTCGAGGCCGAAGTGGTCTTCGTTCAGCACCTCCTCGGCGAAACCGAGGTCGTGCTTGATCTTGGTCTTCTTCGCCCACGGCAGGTTGACGAGCGTGTCGATGTAGTTGCGCACGACCGTGGCTTCGGCCGACATCGGTGACATCAGCTTCAACTTCTTCAGTTCGCTCTCAGCCTTCTTGCGCGCTTCCTTGCTCATCTTGGCCGCGGCGATCTTCTTGTCGAGCTCTTCCAGGTCGGCACCTTCTTCGCCGTCGCCGAGTTCCTTCTGGATCGCCTTGACCTGCTCGTTGAGGTAGTACTCGCGCTGGCTCTTTTCCATCTGCCGCTTGACGCGGCCGCGGATGCGCTTCTCGACCTGCAGAATGTCGACCTCGTGTTCGAGCAACTCGAGCAGCTTTTCCAGGCGCTTGGCGACCGAGAAGAGGTCGAGCACCGACTGCTTGGCGTCGAGTTTGAGCGGCAGGTGGGCCGCGATCGTGTCGGCCAGGCGGCCCGGGTCGTCGATACCGGCGATCGAGGTCAGGATCTCGGGTGGGATCTTCTTGTTCAGCTTGACGTACTGGTCGAAGTGTTGCGTCACCGCGCGGCGCAGGGCTTCGATCTCGGGCGAAGCGTCGGCCGTCGGCGGCACCGGCTGCACTTCGCCGGTGAAGTATTCACCTTCGTCGGAGACGGTCCGGGTGGTGGCGCGCTGGATGCCTTCGACCAACACCTTCACCGTGCCGTCGGGCAGCTTCAGCATCTGCAGGATGCTGGAGACGCAACCCACCTCGAACATGTCGTCGGGCTTGGGCTCGTCCTTGCCAGCGGCCTTCTGGGCCACGAGCATGATCTGGCGCCCCGCTTCCATCGCGGCTTCGAGTGCCTTGATCGACTTCGGGCGGCCGACGAACAGCGGAATGACCATGTGCGGGAACACGACCA
The DNA here is from genome assembly GCA_036523095.1 of Rubrivivax sp. Lineage (GTDB taxonomy): Bacteria > Pseudomonadota > Gammaproteobacteria > Burkholderiales > Burkholderiaceae_C > Rubrivivax. Next base: position 23,079 of record DATDER010000292.1, on the reverse strand, counting down.
CGTCGCGCAGCGGCAACAGCGGCAGCGTGATCGGTTCTGCGGGGAGTACAGGATGACCGGACATTGAGACCTCGCTTTCTCGAACCGACTTGGGGTTCGAGTCGACAAATGCAAGTGGGGAGAAACGGCGTGCCGGCAGGGCCCGCGGTCGTCAGGCGCTGGCCTTGGCCTGTTCGCGGTAGACGAGCAGCGGCTTGGCGCCGTCTTCGATGATGTGTTCGTCGACGACGACCTTGACCACGCCGTCGAAAGTCGGCAGGTCGAACATCGTGTCGATCAGGGAATGTTCGATGATCGAGCGCAGGCCGCGCGCACCCGTCTTGCGCGCCAGCGCCTTGCGTGCAATCGCCGCCAGCGCCGACGGGCGGATCTCGAGTTCGACGCCGTCCATCGCGAACAGCTTCTGGTACTGCTTCAGCAAGGCGTTCTTGGGCTCGGTGAGGATCTGGACCATCGCGTCTTCGGTCAGCTCGCCCAGCGTGGCGACCACCGGCAGGCGGCCCACCAGCTCGGGGATGAGGCCGAACTTGATGAGGTCTTCGGGTTCGACGTCGCGGAAGGTCTCGGACACCCGCTTTTCGGTCTTGCTGTGCACGGTCGCCGCAAAGCCGATGCCCGACTTCTCGGTCCGGTTCTGGATCACCTTCTCCAGCCCGTCGAAAGCACCGCCACAGATGAACAGGATGTTGGTCGTGTCGATCTGCAGGAAGTCCTGGTTCGGGTGCTTGCGACCGCCCTGCGGGGGCACGCTCGCCATCGTGCCTTCGACCAGCTTGAGCAGCGCCTGCTGCACGCCCTCACCCGAGACGTCCCGTGTGATGCTGGGGTTGTCAGACTTGCGGCTGATCTTGTCGATCTCGTCGATGTAGACGATCCCGCGCTGCGCCCGCTCGACGTCGTAGTTGCAGTTCTGCAGCAGCTTCTGGATGATGTTCTCGACGTCTTCACCCACGTAGCCCGCTTCGGTCAGCGTGGTTGCGTCGGCGATCACGAACGGTACGTTGAGCAGGCGCGCCAGCGTCTGCGCGAGCAAGGTCTTGCCCGAGCCCGTGGGCCCGATGAGCAGGATGTTGCTCTTGGTGAGTTCGACCTCGTCCTTCGAGCCGCCCATGTGCTTGAGGCGCTTGTAGTGGTTGTAGACCGCGACCGACAACGTGCGCTTGGCCACTTCCTGCCCGATCACGTACTGGTCGAGGCTGCCCTTGATCTCGCTCGGGATCGGCAGGTCGGACTTGGCCGCCTTCGCGGCCGGGCCCTCCGCCGGCGCCTCATCACGGATGATGTCGTTGCAGAGTTCGATGCACTCGTCGCAGATGAACACTGACGGACCGGCAATGAGCTTCTTCACCTCGTGCTGGCTCTTGCCGCAGAACGAGCAGTAAAGAACCTTTTCGCCCGAGGCGCCCTTCTTTTCGGCCATTGGATGTCTTACGAACGAGGTCGCGGCGTGGATTTCAGAAGATGATAGTGCAACTGCAAGGCCATGATTGGGGCGGAAAAGCCGGGCCTTTGCAGCGTTGCACCGCCCAACTCAAGGTCGGCGCTCGATGACCTGGTCGATCAGGCCGTAAGCCTGGGCTTCGACCGGCGACATGAAAAGGTCACGCTCCATGTCGGCCGTGATCTTCTCCAGCGTCTGGCCCGTGCGGTCGGCGTAGATGCGGTTGAGCTGCTCGCGGGTCTTCAGGATCTCGCGCGCGTGGATCTCGATGTCGGTCGCCTGACCCTGCGCCCCTCCCGAAGGCTGGTGGATCATGATCTTGGAGTTGGGCAGCGCGAGCCGCTTGCCCTTGGCGCCAGCCATCAACAGGAACGAGCCCATGCTCGCCGCCATGCCCATGCACAGGGTCGAGATATCGGGCTTTACGAAGTTCATCGTGTCGAACACCGACAGCCCGGCGCTGACGCTGCCGCCCGGCGAGTTGATGTACAGGAAGATGTCCTTGTCGGGGTTCTCGCTCTCGAGGAACAGCATCTGTGCGCACACGAGGTTGGCGCTCTGGTCGTTCACCGTGCCGACGAGGAAGATGATGCGCTCGCGCAGCAGCCGGCTGTAGATGTCATAAGCGCGTTCGCCGCGACCAGACTGTTCGATTACGATGGGCACCATGCCCAGGCCGTTGGTTTCGAGCGCGCTCATGCGGGGTCCTTGTCAGTTGGCAGTCATCAGTTCGTCGAAAGGTAGCACCTTGTCGACAACCTTGACTTGCGAGAGCACATGCTCGGTGACGTTGTTCTCGATCACCACCGCTTCGACCTCGGCCATGCGCTGGCGGTCGCTGAGGTAGTAGCGCACGACCTCGGCAGGCTTCTCGTAGCTCTGGCTCATCTCTTCGATGTGCTTCTGCAACTGATCCGGGCGCGCACGCAGGTTGTTGGCGCGCACGAGTTCGGCCACCACCAGGCCGAGGCGCACTCGGCGCTCGGCCTGGGCCTGAAAGATCTCGGCCGGGATCGCCACCGTCTCGGCGTCCTTCACGCCACGCTGCTTCAGGTCGGCGCGCGCCGACGCGGTCATGCGCTCGACTTCGGTCGTGACGAGTGCGTTCGGGACTTCGAGATCGGCCGCCTTGACGAGCGCGTCCATCACGGCCGCCTTGTTGCGTGCCAGCACGCGCGACTTGACCTCGCGCTCAAGGTTCTTGCGCACGTCAGCGCGTAGGCCGTCGACGCTGGCATCCGCGATGCCGAGGGCCTTGGCCAGTGCATCATCGACCGCCGGCAGGTGGGCGGCCTCGATCTTCTTGATCGTGACCAGGAAGTCGGCCTCCTTGCCCGCCACATCGGCACCGTGGTAGTCGGCCGGGAACTGAAGCGGAAAGGTCTTGTTCTCGCCGACCTTCATGCCGCGCACGGCCTTGTCGAACTGCTCGAGCATCTGGCCCTCGCCGATGACGAACTGGAAAGCGTCGGCCTTGCCGCCCGCGAACGGCTCGCCGTCGATCTTGCCTTCGAAGTCGATCGTCACGCGGTCGCTTTCAGTCGCGCCGTCGGCCGCGGGGCGTTGAGCGAAGGTGCGGCGCTGCTTGCGCAGGATGTCGATCGTGCGGTCGATCGCGGCGTCACTCACTTCTGCAGCCACACGCTCGATCTCGAGCCCCGACAGATCGCCGAGCTTGACTTCGGGGTAGACCTCGAAGGTGGCGTCGAACAGCATCTGGCCTTCGGGCGCTTCGTCCTTCTGCGTGATCTTGGGTGTGCCGGCCACACGCAGCTTGGCTTCGGTCGCGGCGTCGGAGAAGGCCTTGCCGACGCGGTCGTTGACGACTTCGTATTGCACCGAGTAGCCGTAGCGCTGCGCCACGACCGACATCGGAACCTTGCCGGGGCGGAAGCCGTCGGCCTTGACGGTGCGCGACAGACGCTTCAAGCGTGTGTCGATTTCGTTGCCGATGTCGGTGGCAGCCACGCTCAGCGTGATGCGGCGTTCGAGCTTTTCGAGGGTTTCGACGTTGACAGCCATGAGGGTCTCGGATTCTTGAAGGGGTTGATCTGCTGGTGCGCGGGGCGGGACTCGAACCCGCACGGAGTTGCCCCCGTCAGGACCTAAACCTGGTGCGTCTACCAATTTCGCCACCCGCGCGGTTGGAACCTGCACACGACCCGGACTGCCCGAAGACAGCCCCGGCAACGTGCGGCTCGGCCAACTGCGAATTCTATCCGGCGCTGCGCACTGCAAAAGCTGCCCGCAACCGGGCCGCGCGCAGGGCCGCAGCACCGGCAGCCTGTGCCCCCAAGCCGCCCGACGACAATCCGGGGCTGTGAGCGTCGAACACTACGAGAACTTTCCGGTCGCTTCGTGGCTGTGCCCCCCGGCGGTGCGGCCCGCGGTCGTCGCGGTCTACCACTTTGCACGCACCGCCGACGACATTGCCGACGAAGGTGATGCCACACCAGCGGCACGGCTGGCCGACCTGCGTGCCTACCGCGCAGACCTGGACGCGGTCTACGCCGACGCCGCCCCCTCGGCACGCTGGCGACCGGTCTTCGACCGCCTGGCGGCCGCACGCCAGACCCACGCCTTGCCAATCGGGCCGCTGCGCGATCTGCTCGACGCGTTCATGCAGGACACCACGAATCCGGTCTATGCCGACCGCACACAACTGCTCGACTACTGCAGGCGTTCGGCGAATCCGATCGGTCGCCTGCTGCTGCACCTGTACCGCGTCTCGGACGCCGAGTCGATGCGACAGTCCGACGCCATCTGCAGCGCGCTGCAGCTGATCAACTTCTGGCAGGACTGCAGCGTCGACTTGCCGCGCGGCCGGGTCTACCTGCCGCAGGCCGACGCCGTGAGCCACGGCGTGGCGCTGGAGCAGCCGGCGTCACTCGTCGACACTGCGGCCACCCGCGCACTGCTGGCGGATCTGTGCGCCTGGGCGCGCCGGTTGATGACGTCCGGGGCACCGCTGGCACTGCGCATGCCGGGCCGCGCCGGTTGGGAGCTGCGGCTCGTCGTCCAAGGCGGCTTGCGTGTGCTGGAAAAGATCGAGGCCATGGGCCACGCGACCCTGCGGCGCCGGCCGGTGATCGGTGCCGGCGACGCCCTGCCGATCGCCTGGCGTGCACTCTCTATGCGCACGGGCAGCGCAACACCATGACGCCGCAACAGTACGTCCAGGACAAGGCCGCCCGCAGCGGCTCGAGCTTCTATTACGCCTTCCTCTTCCTGCCGCCGCCGCGACGGGCCGCGATCACTGCGTTTTATGCCTTCTGCCGCGAGGTCGACGACGTCGTCGATGAGGTGTCCGACCCTTCGATCGCGGCCACCAAGCTCGCCTGGTGGCGCCAGGAGGTGGCGAGCGCCTTCGACGGCCGCCCCTCGCACCCGGCGATGCAGGCCTTGATGCCGCTGTGCGCCGACTTCGGCATCGAGCAGCGCCATCTTCAGGCCGTGATCGAGGGGTGCCAAGTCGACTTGGAGCAGACCCGCTTTCTCGATTACCCCGCCCTGGAACGCTACTGTCACCTGGTCGCCGGCATCGTGGGCGAGGTGGCGGCCAACATCTTCGGCCGCAGCGACGACTCGACCGTGCAGTACGCACACCGGCTCGGCCTCGCGATGCAGCTGACCAACATCGTGCGCGACGTCGGCGACGATGCGCGCCGCGGCCGCATCTACCTGCCGATGTCGGAGTTGCAGCGCTTCGACGTCAAGGCACACGAACTCCTCAAGCGCGAAGCTCCGTGGGGTTACAGCGAACGTTTCACCGCCCTGATGAAGTTCCAGGCCGAGCGCGCCCATGCCGCCTACGACGAAGCCTTTGCGCTCTTGCCCGCGGCGGACCGGCAGGCGCAGAAGCCCGGCCTGATGATGGCCAACATCTACCGCACCTTGCTGCGCGAGATCGAGGCGGGTGGCTTTCGTGTGCTGCACCAGCGCATTTCGCTCACACCGCTGCGCAAGCTGTGGCTCGCCACCCGTACCCAGTGGCGCGGCCGCTGACGGTGGCTCCCTGGCCTGCGGTTGCGACCGCGCCGTGAAACGCATCGCCGTCATCGGTGCCGGCTGGGCCGGGCTCGCCGCCGCGGTGCACGCCATACAGCAAGGACACGCCGTGGTGCTGTTCGAGATGGCGCGCCAACTCGGTGGGCGCGCGCGCACGGTGGCGCAAGGCGGCGAACGGCTCGACAACGGCCAGCACATCCTGATCGGCGCCTACCGCGAGACGCTGGCGCTGATGGCAACGGTCGGCGTCGATGCGTCCCGGGTACTGATGCGACGCCCCCTCGCGCTGACCACCCCCGACGGCCGTGGCTTGCACCTGCCGCCCGGCGCGCCGATCCCCGCCTTCGTTCGCGGCGTGCTCGCCCAGCGCGGCTGGCCGCTGCCGCATCGCCTGTCGTTGCTGCGCCACGCCGCGGCCTGGGCGCTGCGCGGCTTCGTCTGCGACCCGTTGGCCACCGTGGCGGAGCTGTGCCGCGATCTGCCCGCCAGCGTGCGCCAGGAACTCATCGAGCCGCTTTGCGTGGCTGCGCTGAATACACCGGCACAGGATGCCAGCGCAGCGGTCTTCCTGCGTGTGTTGCGCGACGCCCTCTTCGGCGGTACGGGCTCGGCCGACCTGCTGCTGCCCATGCGACCCCTCGGTGAGCTGCTGCCCGAAGCGGCGCATGCTTGGTTGCTTGCAAAGGGTGCGACGGTGCGCCTGGGCGCACGTGTCCAGGCGCTGCATCCACACGCCGGCGGGTGGTCGGTTGATGGCGAGCGTTTCGAACGCGTCATCCTGGCCTGCACCGCGGTCGAGGCCGCCCGGCTGGCCGGGCCGCACGCAGCGGACTGGTCGGCGCAAACCCAGATGCTGCGCTACGAGCCGATCATCAGCGTCGCCGTCGACTGGCAGGGCGCACGGCTGCCTGCGCCGATGCTCGCCCTCACCGGCGAACCGGCGCAGTTCGTGTTCGACCACGGCGTGCTTGGCGGGGCTTCAGGGCGGCTCGTATTTGCCATCAGCGGCGCGCAGCGATGGGTCGACGCCGGCCTAGACGTGACGGCGCAGGCCACGTTAAGGCAGGCGCGCGCTCAACTCGCCGCCAGCGGCGGGTCCGCGGCCCCGCTTGTCGTGTCGACGATGGCCGAGCGGCGAGCCACCTTCCGCTGCAGCCCGGGGCTGGAACGCCCCGGCATGCACGTCGCCGACGGCCTGCTTGCCGCCGGCGACTATGTAGACGGCCCCTACCCGGCCACGCTGGAAGGTGCGGTGCGATCGGGCAGAAACGCCGCGCTAGCCCTCAGCCCCTGAGCGGCGATCCACCAACCGTGCCGCCATCCTCACTGCCGGCATGCAATCTGCTCTTTCGCGATGCAAAATGGGCGGGCGGAGGCAGACCCCACCCATGAAGCCCAAGTCGGCAACCCCCACGATCCAGGTGCTGGAGCGCACCTTCTCGCTCCTCGACGCGCTGGCCGAGCACGAGGACCCGGTGTCGCTCAAGGCGATCAGCGCCCGCACGGGCCTGCACCCGTCAACGGCGCACCGGATCCTGAACGACCTGGCGATCGGCCACTTTGTCGAACGGCCCGAAGCCGGCAGCTACCGCCTCGGCATGCGGCTGCTGGAGCTGGGCAATCTGGTCAAGGCCAGGCTCGACGTTCGCGAGGCCGCACTGGGGCCGATGCGCGAACTGCACCGCCTGACGCACCAGCCGGTGAACCTGTCGATGCGCCAGGGCGACGAAATCGTGTACATCGAGCGCACGTTCAGCGAGCGCTCAGGAATGCAGGTGGTGCGCGCGATCGGCGGCCGCGCCCCGCTTCACCTCACCTCCGTGGGCAAGTTGTTCTTGGCCCACGACGACCCGCAGCGTGTGCGCGCCTACGCCACGCGCACGGGGTTGGCCGGCCACACCAGCAATAGCATCACCGAGTTGCCGCGGCTGGAAAGGGACCTGGCTGCGGTGCGCGCGCACGGCGTCGCACGCGACGATGAAGAACTCGAACTCGGGGTGCGCTGCATGGCAGCGGGCATCTTCGACGACCAGGGCAAGCTGATCGCCGGCCTGTCGGTATCGGCGCCGGCGGACCGACTGGAGGAGTCCTGGATGGAGCGGGTGAAGGCCACCGCAGGCCAGATCTCGGTCGCGCTCGGCCACCGCATCGCCGCTGCGCGGCGTTGAATCAGCCCGGGGGTTCGTTGCTGGGCACAGCCACGTCGGCAGCCGGCACTGCCTGCACCAGCCATTGCCGGATGCGCTCGGCATCGCCGATGCGGGAGTATTTGCCCGCCGAGTCGAGCAGCACCATGATCAGCTTGCGACCTGCCGTTTCAGCCTGCATCACAACACAGCGGCCCGCGGCAGTGATGTAACCCGTCTTCTGGAGCGCGATGTCCCAGCTCGGATTGCTCACGAGGCCATTCGTGTTGCGGTACTGGACCTGGCGTGCGCCGATCGCCACCTCTGCATTGCGGTCGGTCGAGAGCTCGCGGATCACGGCGTGATCCGAGGCGGCCCTGACCAACATCGACAGGTCGACGGCGCTCGACTGGTTGTCGCTGGAAAGCCCGGTGGGCTCGACGTAGCGTGTGTCGTGCATGCCGAGTTGACGCGCCTTGTCGTTCATCGCGGCAACGAATGCGGGCATGCCGCCCGGGAAGTTACGCCCCAACGCGTGTGCGGCACGGTTCTCGGACGACATCAGCGCCAGGTGCAGCAGGTCGCCGCGCGACATCTGGGTGCCGACCGCGAGGCGCGAGCGGACGGCGCCGACGACGTCGGCGCGGTCGATCACGAGCCGCTCCTCCAAGGGTAACCCGGCCTCGACGACCACGAGCGCGGTCATCAGCTTGGTGATGGAGGCGATCGGAAGGACCGCGGTTGAGTTCTTGCTGAACAGCACCTGGTCGGTGTCCTGGTCGATCACGAAGGCCACGCTCGACTTCAGGTCCAGCGGATCTTCGGCGGACTGCAACCCAGCAACGTGGCCAAAGGATGGACGGTACGGGACGCGCACCACTCGCTGGCTGCGCGACGCCTTGCCCCACTTGGCCACGCGGGACGACCGGGCAGACTTGGTCGTTGCGGCCGACTTCGTCTTGACTGCGGCACGATCACCCGGCGTCGCCTTGGCGGAAGGCGTGCCTCCGCTGGTGCGCGCCTCGGCCGGTGCGAGCGGCAGCAACAGGCCGAGGGCCATCAGGGCCGCAACCAATGAGCGACTCAACCCCCAAATTTGTTCCCAACGTCCCACAGCCACCTCTCATTCGGCCCGCCAAGTGTAGGCTAGCCTAAAAAGTCACGCAAGATCAAAACCTTGCGTGATATTCCTAATGCTTCGGCTGCAGTCGGGGAACCTTAACCCTGGGCGGCGACCCTTTCGGCCTTGCTTTGCAACTTGTTCAACGCCGACAAATACGCCTTGGCCGAGGCCACCACGATGTCGGGGTCGGCGCCGACGCCGTTCACCACCCGCCCCCCGTGCTGCAGCCGCACGGTCACTTCACCCTGCGACTCTGTGCTGCCCGAGGTGATGGCGTTCACCGAATAAAGCAGCAGTTCGGCCCCCGAATTCAACTTCGACTCGATCGCCTTCAGGCTCGCGTCGACCGGGCCGTTGCCACTGCTCTCGACGTGATGTTCTTCGGTGCCGGCGGCAAAACTCACCGTGGCGTGCGGGCGTTCCCCTGTTTCGGAGTGTTGCGAAAGCGACAGCAATCGGTAGTGCTCTTGCTCGCTCGTCACGCTCTCGTCGCTGACGAGCGCGATGATGTCCTCGTCGAAGATGTCGCTCTTGCGGTCGGCGAGGTCCTTGAAGCGCGCAAAAGCCGCGTTCACTTCGGATTCGGACTCGAGGGCGATGCCCAGGTCGAGCAGGCGCTGCTTGAATGCGTTGCGGCCCGACAGCTTGCCGAGCACGATCCGGTTGGCGCTCCAGCCCACGTCTTCGGCGCGCATGATTTCGTAGGTGTCGCGTGCCTTGAGCACACCGTCCTGGTGGATGCCCGAGGCGTGGGCGAAGGCATTCGCGCCCACCACCGCCTTGTTCGGCTGGACCACGAAACCGGTGGTCTGCGCGACCAAGCGCGAGGCGGGAACGATCTGCGTGGCATCGATGCCGAGGTCGAGCTTGAAGTAGTCGCGGCGCGTGCGCACCGCCATCACCACCTCTTCGAGCGAACAGTTGCCGGCGCGTTCGCCCAGTCCGTTGATCGTGCATTCGACCTGCCGCGCGCCGCCGATCGTCACGCCGGCGAGCGAGTTTGCCACCGCCATGCCGAGGTCGTTGTGGCAGTGCACCGACCACACCGCACGGTCGGAGTTGGGGACCCGTTCGCGCAGGTTGCGGATGAATTCGCCGTAGAGCTCCGGGATCGCGTAGCCCACGGTGTCGGGGATGTTGATCGTGGTCGCGCCTTCCTTGATCACGGCCTCGAGCACGCGGCACAGGAAGTCGGGATCCGAGCGGTAGCCATCTTCGGGCGAGAACTCGATGTCGTCGCACAGGTTGCGCGCAAAGCGGACCGCCAGCTGCGACTGGTCGAAGACCTGGTCGCGGGTCATTCGCAGCTTCTTCTCCATGTGCAGTTCGCTCGTGGCGATGAAGGTGTGGATGCGCGCGCGCGCTGCACCCTTCAGGGCTTCGGCTGCACGCGCGATGTCACGGTCGTTGGCCCGTGCCAGCGAGCAGATCGTGCTCTCCCGCACCGCACCGGCAATCGCCCTGACAGCCTCGAAGTCGCCATTGCTCGACGCCGCGAAACCCGCCTCGATCACATCCACCCGCAGCCGCTCCAGCTGGCGCGCGATGCGCAGCTTCTCGTCGCGTGTCATCGATGCGCCGGGCGACTGCTCGCCGTCACGCAAGGTGGTGTCGAAGATGATGAGTTTGTCGGTCATGGGATCTTTCCTTGGTTTGCACGCAGCCCGGGTGGTGATCGGAAATGCAAACGGCCCGCTGCGTTGCTGCTGAAGCGGGCCGTCGATCCGGGAGAAACGTGGGGACGTGGACGATCAGCGCGCCTGAAGCACTCCTAGAAGTAGCAGCGAAATCGATGCGGGGCTGAACGTCACCCGCTCAATGTAGCACAGCAGGGCCGAGAATCAGCGGTGCAGGCCGGCTTCGTCGGGCTCGTCGGTCGAGGTGGCGATCACGCTCACCGGCGTGCCCTTGTACTTGCGCCAGGCGTAGACGGCGTAACCCGACAGCCCATAGGCGACGAAGATCGCGAACAGCACCCGCGGCGGATCGAGGCTGATCAAGGCAATGCCGAGTGCGATCGCAACGATGAAGATGAACGGCACGCTGCGCCGGCCGCCGAAGACCTTGAAGCTGTAGAACGGCGCGTTGGTCACCATCGACAGGCCGGCGAAGAGAGTGACGCCGGCGGCGGTCCAGGCGAGCCAGTCTATCTTGGACACGTCCTTGAATCCGGCATCGTCCATGACCCAGATCAGGCCAATCACCAACGCAGCGGCCGCCGGGCTGGGCAAGCCCTGGAAGTAGCGCTTGTCGACGACACCGATGTTGACGTTGAAACGCGCGAGCCGCAGCGCCGCGCCCGCGATGTAGACGAAGGCCGGGATCCAGCCTGGCTTGCCCAGGTCCTTCAGGGCCCAGATGTAGACGATCAGCGCGGGTGCCGCACCGAAGCTGACCATGTCGCTCAGGCTGTCCATCTGCTCGCCGAAAGCGCTCTGCGAGTTGGTCATGCGTGCCACGCGGCCGTCCAGGCTGTCCAGGATCGCCGCGCAGAAGATGGCGATGCAGGCGAACTCGAAGCGGCCATTCATCGCCATCACGATCCCGTAGAAGGCCGAGAACAACGCCGCGAGCGTGATCGCGTTGGGCAACACATAGATGCCCTTGCGCCGCGGCCGCACGGCAGGGGGCGGGACGGCGTCGTCTTCGGCGATCTTGGGGTCTTCCGTCATTTGCGGGAGGATAACCGCCCACCCGCCCGGGGGCACGGCATCAGTTGCGGCTCTTGTCCACCAGCTTGTTGGCCTTGATCCACGGCATCATCGCGCGCAACTTCTCGCCCACGACCTCGATGTCGTGCTCCGCCATGAGCCTGCGGCGCGACAGCAGCGTCGGTGCACCGGCACGGTTCTCGATGATGAAGCTCTTGGCGTACTCGCCGGTCTGGATGTCCTTCAGCACCTTGCGCATCTCGTTCTTGGTGTCCTCGTTGACGATGCGCGGGCCGGTCACGTACTCACCGTACTCGGCGTTGTTGGAGATCGAGTAGTTCATGTTGGCGATGCCGCCTTCGTAGATCAGGTCGACGATCAGCTTCAGTTCGTGCAGGCACTCGAAGTACGCCATTTCCGGCGCGTACCCGGCCTCGACGAGGGTCTCGAACCCAGCCTTGATCAGCTCGACGGTGCCGCCGCAAAGCACGGCCTGTTCGCCGAAGAGGTCGGTCTCGGTCTCTTCGCGGAAGTTGGTTTCGATGATGCCGGCCTTGCCGCCGCCGTTGGCCGCGGCGTAGCTGAGCGCGAGGTCGCGTGCCTTGCCCGACTTGTCGGCATGCACGGCGATCAGGTGCGGCACACCGCCGCCCTGGGTGTAGGTGTTGCGCACGGTGTGGCCGGGGGCCTTGGGCGCGACCATCCAGACGTCGAGGTCGACACGCGGCACGACCTGGCCGTAATGCACGTTGAAGCCGTGCGCAAAGGCCAGCGAGGCGCCCTCGCGGATGTGCGGCTCGACGTCGTCCTTGTAGACCGCGCCGATCTGCTCGTCGGGCAGCAGGATCATCACCACGTCGGCGCTCTTCACCGCGTCGGCGACTTCGGCGACCTTCAGGCCGGCCTTCTCGACCTTCGACCATGACGCACCACCGCGGCGCAGGCCGACGGTGACCTTGACGCCGCTGTCGTTCAGGTTCTGGGCATGGGCATGGCCTTGCGAGCCGTAGCCAATGATGGCGACGTTCTTGCCCTTGATCAGGCTCAGGTCGGCGTCTTTGTCGTAATAAACCTTCATAGCGTTCTCCGTTTGAATCTTCAAGGACCCCTCAGGGCCCGCTTTGTCACACCCTGAGAATCCGTTCGCCGCGGCCGATGCCGCTGGCGCCGGTGCGGACGGTTTCGAGGATCGACGCCCGGTCGATCGCAACGAGAAAGGCATCGAGCTTGGACGAATCGCCCGTCAGTTCGATGGTGTAGCTCTTTTCGGTGACGTCGATGACACGGCCACGGAAGATGTCGGCCATGCGCTTCATCTCGTCGCGCTCCTTGCCCACCGCGCGCACCTTGATCAGCATCAGCTCACGCTCTGTGAAGCTGCCTTCGGTCAGGTCGACGACCTTGACGACCTCGATCAGCCGGTTCAGGTGTTTCGTGATCTGTTCGATTACCTCGTCGGACCCGGTGGTCACGATCGTCATGCGCGACAGCGACGGGTCTTCGGTCGGCGCGACGGTCAGGCTCTCGATGTTGTAGCCGCGGGCCGAGAACAGCGCGACGACGCGCGACAAGGCACCCGGCTCGTTTTCGAGCAGCACGGCAATGATGTGTTTCATGTTTCTTCGACTTTCGCGCGCTCTTCACGCCGACGGCGGTAACCGGCGGCCTTTGGCCACGCTGTGCGATTGGATGGATGTTGTGAGTGCTGGAGTGAAGGGCCCTGGATCCGGCAGCGGATTGCGTCGCGGTAACGGCGCCACCCACCGCCGGGGTTCAGGCCCTCACAGGTCTTCCGACCCCAGCAGCATTTCGGTGATGCCCTTGCCCGCCTGCACCATCGGCCAGACGTTTTCTGTCGGGTCGGTGCGGATGTCGAGAAACACCGTGCGGTCCTTCAGGCGGATCGCCTCCTTCAGCGCGGGTTCGACGTCGGACGGCTTCTCGATCAGCATTCCGACATGGCCATAGGCCTCGGCCAGTTTCACGAAGTCGGGCAGCGCGTCCATGTAGCTGTGCGAGTAGCGCCCGCCGTAATCGATCTGCTGCCATTGCCGCACCATGCCCAGGTAGCGGTTGTTGAGCGAGATCACCTTCACTGGCGTGCGGTACTGCAGGCAGGTCGACAGTTCCTGGATGCACATCTGGATCGAGCCTTCGCCCGTGATGCAGAAGACGTCGGCGTCCGGCTTGGCGAGTTTGATGCCCATCGCGTACGGCAGGCCCACGCCCATCGTGCCGAGGCCGCCTGAATTGATCCAGCGCCGCGGCTCATCGAAGCCGTAGTACTGCGCGGCCCACATCTGGTGTTGGCCGACGTCCGACGTGACATAGGCGTCGGTGCCCTTGGTCAGCCGGTGCAGCGTCTCGACCACGTACTGCGGCTTGATGACCTCTGTGCTGTTCTTGTACTTCAGGCAGTCGCGGCCGCGCCACTCGTCGATCTGCTTCCACCAGGCCGACAGCGCGGCGGCGTCGGGCCGGGCCTGCGCTTCCTTGATCTGGACGATCAGTTCGTGCAGCACGTCCTTGACGTCGCCGACGATGGGAATGTCGACCTTCACGCGCTTGGAGATCGACGACGGGTCGATGTCCACGTGCACGATCTTGCGTTCGACCGACGCAAAGTGCTTCGGGTTGCCGATCACTCGGTCGTCGAAACGAGCGCCCACGGCCAACAGCACGTCGCAGTTCTGCATCGTCATGTTGGCTTCATAGGTGCCGTGCATGCCGAGCATGCCGAGGAACTTGGGCTCGGTGGACGGCATCGCGCCGAGGCCCATCAGCGTGTTGGTGCAGGGGTAGCCGAGCAGGTCGACGAGCACACGCAACTCCGCCGACGCGTTGCCCAGGATGACACCGCCGCCGGTGTAGATGTACGGGCGTTTGGCCGCCAGCAACAACTGCACGGCCTTGCGGATCTGCCCCGCGTGGCCCTTGCGCACCGGGTTGTACGAGCGCATCTCGACCCGCTCCGGATAGCTGAACGGCGTGCGATGGAGCGACACGTCCTTCGGGATGTCGACGACCACCGGCCCGGGACGACCGGTGCGGGCGATGTGGAAGGCCTTCTTCAGCGTCAGCGCCAGTTCACGCACGTCCTTGACGAGGAAGTTGTGCTTGACGATCGGGCGCGTGATGCCGACCGTGTCGCACTCCTGGAAGGCGTCGAGGCCGATCGCCGGCGTCGGCACCTGCCCGGTGATGATCACCATCGGGATCGAGTCCATGTAGGCGGTGGCGATCCTGGTGACGGCGTTCGTGACACCGGGCCCGGAGGTCACCAGCGCGACGCCGACGTCACCCGTGGCGCGCGCGTAGCCGTCGGCGGCGTGCACCGCCGCCTGCTCGTGGCGCACGAGCACATGTTCGATCGTGTCCTGCTTGTACAGCGCGTCGTAGATGTACAGCACGGCGCCGCCCGGGTAGCCCCAAAGGTACTTGACACCTTCGGCCTGCAGGCAGCGAACGAGGATTTCCGACCCGTTGGGATCGGTAGGGGGGGAGTTTTGCGGTTGCGCCAATGCGGCGCGCTTGACTTCCGCGGCAGACATGTCCATTTCGAACCTTTGTGAATTTCTCTGACGAAAAACCATCGGTGCACCTCTCCGCGCCTTCGTGGGGCTGGTGTGGTGCCTGCGCGGTCAAAAGGCCGCTTTCGCTGTCGAAAGGGCGGCTTGAGACCAGATCTCGCTTTGTGCGAAGCAGCATTATTGCACTGGCCGCGCAGCGCTCGGAGTGGGAACCGCGCGAAGCCGACCTCCAGAGGGTGCGATGAGATAATCCGCAGGACTCCTCGAGGGTGCGCCCACGCACCCCATCCGCGTTGGCAACAGACCAAGAACTGTCGAACTTCCTGAAGGGCGTCGAGAAGCGTGCGTTCAAGCGCACCGCCTTCACCGTGCGCGACGACGATGCAGCGCTCGACATCGTGCAGGACGCGATGATCCGACTCGCCGAGCGTTACGCCGACCGCCCCGCGGAAGAACTCCCGCTCATCTTCCCGCGCATCCTGTCCAACGCGACGATGGACTGGTTCCGGCGCCAGAAGGTGCGTGGCGCCTTGTTCTCCAACATGTCGGACTTCGAGACACCGGGCGACGACGCCGACTTCGACCTGCTGGAAAGCATGGAGTCGGCGGAGGGCTCGCTGGGCGCCGAGAGCGCGGCCGAGTCGGTGTCACGGGCCCAGATCCTGCTATCGATCGAGAGCGAGATCACCGAGTTGCCGGCGCGTCAACGAGAAGCGTTCTTGCTGCGTTACTGGGAGGAGTTCGATGTCGCCGAGACAGCGGCCGCCATGGGTTGCTCCGAAGGCAGTGTCAAGACACACTGCTCGCGCGCAGTCCACGCGCTGGCAAAGGCTCTGAGGGCGAAGGGAATTGCACCATGACGATCCAGCGACCGATCAACGACGCGCACGGCGCGGCCCTCGAGGCCCGCTTTGCACGCCGGGTCACGGCCGCGCTGGACGAACGTGAGCTCGGTCACGATATCGGCCAGCGCCTGCGCGTCGCGCGCGACCAGGCCCTGATGCGGGCTAGGCACGCGCGCAGCGCCGTCGTTGCCACGGGCGTGGTGCAGGTGTCGGGCGGCAGCGTGGTGATGGGCGGGCCGCCGTGGTGGTTGCGCCTGGCGTCGCTGGCGCCGCTGATCCTGTTGAGCGCGGGTCTGATGCTGATCGACCGGCTCAACACGCACGAACAGATGGTGGCCGCCGCCGACATCGACGCTGTGCTGCTGGCCGACGAACTGCCACCCTCGGCCTACAGCGATCCAGGTTTCGGCGAGTTCCTGAAGCTGCCCACTCCATGACGATCAGCGGATCGAATCGGTTCGGCCGCGGCGTCCTGTCGCTAGCCTTGCTCGCGACGTTGGCCCTGCCAATGCAGACCGGCGCACAACCCTCGCCGGTCGCCAAGGCGCTTGCGCCGCCCGCCGACACCGGGGGATGGGCGGCGCTGACGCCGGTTCAACGCACTGCCTTGGCGCCCCTGAAGTCCGAGTGGTCTTCGCTCGATTCCACGCGCCAGCAGAAGTGGTTGGAGGTGGCCTCGCGCTTCCCTTCGATGTCGGCGGACGAGCGTGCACGGGTCCAGGTCCGGATGTCCGATTGGGTCAAGATGAGCCCGGCCGAGCGCGGCCGCGCACGCCAGCAGTTCCAGGAGGCGCGCCAGCTCTCCCCCGAGGATCGGCAAGCCCGCTGGCAGGCCTACCAGGCGCTGCCGCCTGCCCAGCGCAACGCGCTGGCCGCCAGGAACGGCGTGGACGCAGCCAAACCGGCACGGCCCGCAACGGCAGCAACGCCCGCCAGCGCCCCCAAGCGCAACCTCGTCACACCTGAACCCGCGGCCACACCCACCAAGCCGGTGGGCCCGACGGTGGTCCAGGCCAAGCCGGGCGTGTCCACGACGCTGATGTCCCAGCCCGCCGCACCGCCAGTGCACCATCAGCCAGGCCTGCCCAAGATCAACGCGACCAAGGGCTTCGTCGACCCGGCCACGCTGCTGCCCAAGCGCGGGCCGCAAGGCGCCGCGATCGCCGCGGCGCCCAGCACGGCCGCTTCGCAGCGGCCATGAGTGTCGAGCCTGCGCCGGCGCCCGGCGCGCGGGCGCCGGCGCTGCGCCGTCGCCTGGCGTGCCTGGTTTACGAGGGTGTGCTTTTGTTCGGCGTCGTGATGGTGGCCGGGCTGCTGTTCGGCATCGTGACCCAGCAGCGGCACGCGTTGCAGTGGCACGCGGCGTTCCAGGCCTTTCTGTTCGCCGTCCTGGGCCTGTACTTCGTCTGGTTCTGGACCCACGGCGGGCAGACGGTCGCGATGAAGACCTGGCACATCCGGCTCGTCGCCGAGGCGGGCGGGCCGGTGTCGCGGGCGCGCGCCGCGGCACGCTACGTGCTGAGCTGGGTCTGGTTCGTCCCCGCATTGGCGTCGGTGGAGATGGCCGGTCTGAAAGGCGGCCTGCCGACCGCGGCGGCGCTGCTCGCCGGCGTCGTTGCCTACGCGCTGCTGACCCGGCTGCACCCCCAGCGGCAGTTCTGGCACGACGCCGTCTGCGCCACGCGCCTGATCGACACACGCGCTGTGGCGGCGCCGGCTCGTTGAGCCTGGTGCGCACACCTGCGTCCGGCAGAATCGCCGCCATGACCGACCCCTATCAGGACCGTTCGCAACCGCCCACCCCTTTCACGCTCTGTGTCTATTGCGGCTCGCGCCATGGCGCGCGGCCCGAGTACACGGCGATCGCGCGCGCGGTCGGGCGCGAAATCGGTCTCCGGGGCTGGCAACTCGTCTATGGCGGCGGCAACGTCGGCCTGATGGGTGAAGTCGCCGACGCCGCCATGGCCCACGGCGCACGGGTCATCGGCGTCATCCCGCGTTCGCTGATGGAGCGTGAGGTCGGACACCGGGCGCTGTCCGAATTGCACGTCGTCGATACCATGCACCAACGCAAGCAGCTGATGGCCGAGCGCGCGAGCGCCTTTGTCGCGCTGCCGGGCGGCATCGGGACGTTGGAAGAGCTGTTCGAAGTCTGGACCTGGCGCCAGCTCGGTTACCACGACCAGCCGATCGGCCTGCTGAATGTGGCCGGCTACTACGACCCGCTGCTCGACTTCATGAACCGCACCGTCGCTGAAGGCTTCCTCTCGGAAGCCCAACGCGGCGCCGTGCTGGCAGGGACGGACGCCGTCTCCCTGCTCGACCGGCTGCACATCGAAGCCGCCGCCGCGAGCGGCACCGACGACTACCGTCGCACCTGAGGTCGAGGCCTCAGACCGCGGCTTCGTCGGTCTCGCCAGTGCGGATGCGCACCACCTGCTCGACCGTGGTGACGAAGATCTTGCCGTCGCCGATCTTGCCCGTCTTGGCCGCCTTGACGATGGCCTCGAGGCAGCGGTCGACGTCGACGTCCTTGACCACCACTTCGACCTTGACCTTGGGCAGGAAGTCGACCACGTACTCCGCACCGCGGTAGAGCTCGGTATGGCCCTTCTGGCGCCCGAAGCCCTTGACCTCGGTCACGGTGAGGCCCGACACGCCGACGTCGGCGAGCGATTCGCGGACCTCTTCGAGCTTGAACGGCTTGATGATGGCGGTGATCTGTTTCATCGCGGGCTCCGGGGCTGATTCACTGGCGTCGATTTAAGCACGGAACTTCGAGGTGATGGGGTAGCGCCAATCACGCCCGAAAGCGCGGTGGGTGATTCGTATGCCCACCGGGGCCTGCCGGCGTTTGTACTCGTTGACCTTGATCAGGTGGGTGACGCGTTCGACGTCGGCGCGGGCAAATCCTTCGGCCACGATCTCTTCGATGCCGCGGTCGTGTTCCATGTAGCGCGACAGGATGGCGTCCAGCACCTCGTAGGGCGGCAGGCTGTCCTGGTCGGTCTGGTCGGGCCGCAGCTCTGCCGACGGCGGCCGCGTGATGATGCGCTCGGGGATCACCGGGCCTGTTCCGTCGTCCTTGCCGTCGGCGCGCACGATGGGCTGTCGGTTCTTCCAGGCCGCGAGGCGGTAGACCAGTGTCTTGGCGACGTCCTTGATGACCGCGAAGCCGCCCGCCATGTCGCCGTACAGCGTGCAGTAGCCGGTTGCCATCTCGCTCTTGTTGCCGGTCGTCAGCACGATCGATCCGGTCTTGTTCGACAGCGCCATCAGCAACGTGCCGCGCACACGCGCCTGGATGTTCTCTTCGGTGGCGTCCTCGGCGAGGCCCGCGAACTGCTGTGCCAGACTGGCGCGGAAGGCGTCGAACATCGGTGCGATCGCGATCTCGTCGTAACGCACACCCAGGCGTGCCGCCATGTCGCGGGCGTCGATCCACGAGATGTCGGCGGTATAGGCCGAAGGCATCATCACCGTGCGCACCCTGTCGGCACCAAGCGCGTCGACGGCGATGGCGAGCACGATTGCCGAGTCGATTCCGCCCGACAGGCCGATGATCGCGCCGGGAAAACTATTCTTGCCGAGGTAGTCGCGCACGCCGGTGACGAGCGCGCCCCAGGCCTGGGCCTCGAAGCACGGCAACGGCTCGACTTGTCCTTGAACGCTGCCGTCGGCCGACACTTCCACGATCGGCAGCGCCGGCTCGAACATCGGCGCGCGCGCCCGGACGACACCCTGCGCGTCGAGCGCAAACGACGCCCCATCGAAAACGACTTCGTCCTGGCCGCCGACAAGGTGCGAATACAGCAGCGGCAGCCCTACCGCACGGGCACGTTCGGCCATTCGCTGCTCGCGCTCGTCCGCCTTGTCCAGGTGAAACGGCGAAGCGTTCAACACACACAGCACCTGGGCACCGGCCGCCTGCGCCTGTTGCGCCGGCTCGTCGAACCAGGCGTCTTCGCAGATCAGCACACCGAAGAGCAAGCCGCCGGCTTCGAACACCAAGGCACCCTCGCCGGCGTCACGACCGGACATGAAGTAGCGCCGTTCGTCGAAGACCTGGTAGTTGGGCAGCTCACGCTTGCAATAGGTTGCCCTCACGACACCACCGGTCAAGAGCGACGCGGCGTTGAAGCGGCGCGCAACCGCCATAGACTTGGAGCGCAAATCTTCTTCGCCTTCGCGCTGGTGGGGGTGGCCCACCAACAGATGCAAGCCTTCAAACCCCGCCAGTTCCGCCGCCAGGCCCTGCAGTGCCGACGCACACGCCGCCATGAAGGCCGGCCGCAGCAGCAGATCCTCGGGCGGGTAGCCACTCAGGCTCAGTTCGGGCGCGATCACGACAAGGGCGCCGGCAGCGTGCGCCTGGCGCGCCGCTTCGGCGATCAACCGCGCATTGCCGGCGAGGTCGCCGACGGTCGCGTTCACCTGGGCCAACGCGACTTTCACCATGACACGCCCTGAATGAATGAAGCCCGATCCACTGCGGACGATTATGTCATCCGGGTCGGCAACGACCCCACCCAGATCGACGCCTCGGCCTGGGATTCGCTGCTCGACAGCCAGGCCGCGCCGACCCCGTTCATGCGCCACGCCTACCTGGCCGCGATGCACCGCTCAGGCAGCGCCGTGCCGCGCACCGGCTGGACGCCGCACTTCCTGCTGCTGCACCGGGGCACCGCACTCGTCGGCGCGGCTGCGCTGTACCTGAAGACGCACTCGTACGGCGAGTACGTCTTCGACTGGGCCTGGGCCGACGCCTACCACCGGCACAGTCTGCGCTACTACCCCAAGTTGCTCGGTGCGTCACCATTCACCCCGGTGCCCGGTTCGCGCCTGCTCGCCCGCGACAGCGCGGCACGCGCGGCGCTGGCACAGGCCGTCGGTGCGCTGGCGCAGGACGAAGCCCTGTCCTCGGCCCATGTCCTGTACATCGACGATGCCGACCGGCCGGCGTTCGAGCAGGCGGGATGGATGATCCGCGAAGGCGTGCAGTTCCACTGGACGCGCGACGACACCCTGCCCTGCCGGGACTTCGATGAGCTGCTCGCGCGCATGCAGCGCCACAAGCGCAAGAACATCGTGCAGGAGCGCCGCCGCGTGGCCGAAGCCGGTGTCCGTTTCAGCGTGCACGAAGGTGCGGCGATCGACACCGCGCTGTGGGACTTCTTCCACCACTGCTACACGCTGACCTACCGCGCACACGGCTCGTCGCCCTACCTCACGCGGGAGTTCTTCGCCGAGATGGCGCGCACGATGGCGCCGAACTGGGTCATGTTCGTGGCCTCACGCGGTGGTGAGCGCATCGCAGCGTCGCTGATCGCGGTCGATACCGAGCGCGGCGCGGCCTGGGGACGTTACTGGGGCTGCACCGAACAGCTGGCCTGCCTGCATTTCGAGGCCTGCTATTACCAGCCGCTGGCCTGGTGCATCGAGCACGGATTCGAGCGCTTCGAAGGCGGCGCTCAGGGCGAACACAAGATGGCGCGCGGCCTGTTGCCGGTGCGCACGGCGTCGGCCCACTGGCTGCGCGACGAACGCTTCGCGTCGGCGGTGGCCGACTTCCTGGCGCGCGAAGGCAGTGGCGTGGACGCCTATGTCGACGAACTGCGTGAGCGCAATCCGTTCAAGACGCCGCCTTGACGAAGTTTTCCATCCCGAGCACGACTTCGGCGCGTGCGCTCTCAGGCCCTTCCCAGCCCAGAACCTTGACCCACTTGCCGGGCTCCAGATCCTTGTAGTGCTCGAAGAAGTGCTGGATCGTCTTCAGCCGCAGCGGGTTCAGGTCTTCGGGCTTCTTCCACTGCGAGTAGATCGACAGGATGCGGTCGATCGGCACCGCAAGCAGCTTGTTGTCGCCGCCTGCCTCGTCGTCCATCTTCAGCATGCCAAGCGGCCGGCACGTCACGACGACACCGGGGATCAACGGCACCGGTGTGACCACGAGCACATCGACCGGGTCGCCGTCGTCTGCGAGTGTGTTCGGGATGTAGCCGTAGTTGCACGGGTAGTGCATCGCCGTGCTCATGAAGCGGTCGACGAACAAAGCGCCGGTGTCGTGATCGACCTCGTACTTGATCGGGTCGGCGTTCATCGGGATCTCGATGATCACGTTGAACTCTTCCGGCGCGTTCGGGCCGGGCGTGACGTTGTGCAGGCTCATGCTTGGGCGTGGTGGGAGAATCGGGCTGGAGTCAGCTGAATTCTACGGGTCGCCTTCCGGGGCTCCAATCGCGGCGAACCAACCGGGTTTACCGCAGGAAAACACCATGCCGATGGCTTGGGGTCTTCCCGTAGCATGCCGCCGCGCTCGAAACGTGGTTGCCGGGGCTGCCTGCAACCCACCGATGCCCACCGTGGCAACGCTGTCCAAAACCAAAGATAGACCGAGGAAGGAAGCATTTTCATGTCCACCAACATGGCACTTTATGTGGCCTTGGGTTGCGGCCTGCTGGCCGTGATCTACGGCTTCGTGCAACGAAGCTGGATCCTGAGCCAGGACGCCGGCAACGCCCGCATGCAAGAGATCGCCAGCGCCATCCAGCAAGGCGCTGCCGCCTACCTGGCGCGCCAGTACAAGACGATCGCCATCGTCGGTGTCGTCCTCGCGATCCTGATCGGTGTCTTTCTCGACGCCACCACGGCGGTCGGCTTCGTGCTCGGCGCGTTGCTGTCGGGCGCCTGCGGCTTCATCGGCATGAACGTCTCGGTCAAGGCCAACGTGCGCACCGCACAAGCCGCCACCAAAGGCATCGGCCCCGCGCTCGACGTCGCCTTCAAGGGCGGCGCGATCACCGGCATGCTGGTCGTGGGCCTGGGCCTGCTCGGTGTGGGCATCTTCTTCCTGTTCATCACCGGCAACGGCAACTTGACGCCGGACAAGAGCTTGGCCAGCGTGCTCAAGCCGCTGCTCGGTTTTGCCTTCGGCTCGTCGCTGATCTCGATCTTCGCGCGTCTGGGCGGCGGCATCTTCACCAAGGCCGCCGACGTGGGTGCCGACGTCGTGGGCAAGATCGAGGCCGGCATCCCCGAGGACGACCCGCGCAACCCGGCGGTAATCGCCGACAACGTGGGCGACAACGTCGGCGACTGCGCCGGCATGGCCTCCGACCTGTTCGAGAGCTACGAGGTGACCCTCGTCGCCGCCATCATCCTCGGCGTCCCGGCGTTCGAGTCCATCGGCGCCAACCCGGCGCTGGGCCTGGTGTTCCCGGTGGCCGCTCGAGCGATCGGCGTGATCGCCTCGATCGCCGGCGTCTACGCCGTGAAGGCGAAGGAGGGTGAGACCAACGCCCTCAAGCCGATCAACCGCGGCTTCCTCACCGCTGGCATCATCACCGTCGTCGGCG
>DATDER010000291.1:0-3351 GCA_036523095.1 Rubrivivax sp. | reverse complement strand
CGACGATGGCGGCCAGCGCCGCGCGGTAGGTCGCCTCGGGCACCCGCGCCATCACCGCGGCAGCATGCGCCACCGCGGCCACGTCGGCGCCCGGCGCCACCATGCCAGGCACCAGTTGCGCGGCCATCGCCGCCATGCCCTGGCCGGCGTCGAGCAGCGCCAGCCGGTCGCGCAGGAAGGCCTGCTGCCAGTCACCACCCGGTTTGCCAAAGGCGGGCGAGGTGCAGGCCAGCACCAGCCCGCGCACGAGGCCGGGTTGGGTGGCGACGAGCTCCTGTGCCACCATCCCGCCCATGCTGTGGCCGACGAGCACCGCGTCGTGCCAGCCGAGCGATCGGATCGTCGCGGCCACCGACTGCGCCATCACGTCCATGCTCAATCGTGCGGGCAACGGCGAGTCGCCATAACCGGGCAAGTCGAGCGCGACGACGCTGAAACCCGCCTCGGCCAGCGCGCGCGTGCTGCCCGATACGTCGTCGGACCAGATCGTGCGGCCGCCGCCCACGCCGTGCAGCAGCACGGCAGCGACGGGGCCGCTGCCCTGCCGATCGAACGCCAGCACATTCACAGCAGGACCCCGCCCTGCACCACCGCGACGCCATCGAGCGCGACGGTGCAGCCGCGCAACGGCAGGTCGAAGTGGCCCGCGGTGTGGCGGCCCGCGACCTCGTTCGCGCCGGTCGAATAGAGGAAGTCGCCGGCAAAGGCGCGCAGCTCGGTGCCGTTGAAGTCGCGCTTGTCGTAGAAGGTCATCGCGTCCCAGCGCGCGCGGCGGTTCAGGCCCCAGCCGACGTGCGACACGGCATACGCAAGCGGGTCGGCCCAGGCCTCGAAATAGCCGCGCATCATCTGCGCATCGACGCTGTCGCCGGCGACCTCGACCACACGGTCGTCGACGATCGCCAGGCGCACCGGGTCCCGCAGATAACGCTTGAACGTGAGGTTCACGTCGCCGCGGTCGAGCACCAGCGTGCCGTTCACCGAGCCCGCCGCGGGGAACGCCAGCACGAGCCCGCCGGGCCAGTGCGACAGCGTGCCCGGCTTGGCCGTGAAACCCCAGACACCACCGATGCGCGCGCCGGCCAGCGACACGTGGAGGTCGGATCCGGCTGCCGAGGTGACGTGCATCGAACGTGCCGCCTTCAAGCGCCGCATCGCCTCGCGTGCCTGCGCTTCGTCTTCCGGCTGCGGTTCGCAGCGCTCGAGGATCTCGGGATGTTCGTGGCTGATGGTGAGCACACGCGCCCCGCCTTGCAGGATCGCCGGCAGTTCGGCGGCGTGCTGCAGACCCTCGACCGTGCAGTCGGCGATGAAGACGCAGCCGGCCAACGCCGACACCACCGGCCGCAGCCCACCGATCGCGTCCGATGCGCCGGTCGAGCGCACCGGCACCGGCGCCGTGAGCGGGCGCGCGGGCAACACCAGGTGGAACGGCCGGGCACCGATCTGCAGCAGCGCCAGCTCGCTCAATTGCGGCAATTCGGGCCGCGTCTGCGTCTGCGACAGCACGGCGCAGGTGTCGCCGGGCAACACGCCGCAGCGCCGGAACACTCGTGCGAACAGATCGATCCAGTGGCCTTCGATGCGCATCGCGTTCAGATGATTTCGCCGAGCAGCCGGTAGTGGCCCGACTGGTAGACCAGCGGCGGGAGGCTCGATTCGCTCGCGCGCAGCACTTGGCCGATGAACAGCAGGTGGTCGCCACCGTCGTGCTGCGCGAACTGCCCGCACTCGAAGACGGCCGCGCAACCCGACAGCACCGGCGCCCCGCCGAGGCCGGCCGACCACGCCCCTTCGGCGAACTTGTCGCTCGCCGCCGACGCAAACCGGCGCGACAGCTCGACCTGGCTTTCCGCCAGCACGTTGACCGCGAAGTGTGACGCTTCGCGGTACACGGCAAGCGCCGCACTCGTGCGCCGCAACGACCACAACACGAGCGGCGGCTCGAGCGACAGCGCCGTGAAGGAATTGGCCGTGAGCCCCGCGCGCGCACCGTCGGCGCCGACGCAGGTGATGATCGTCACCCCGGTCGCAAAACGCCCGAGCGCGATGCGCAAGGGCAAGGGCTGGGTCGTCGGCGACGGATCGGCAGGGTCCATCGCCGTCAGCCGGCGGCGTTGCCGGCGGCGATGCCCCAGCGGCGCAGCGCTTCGTCGTCGGCGACCCGCGCGTCGACCCAGCGCGATCCCTCGGGCGAGGTCTCCTTCTTCCAGAACGGCGCCTGGGTCTTCAGGTAGTCCATCAGGAATTCACAGGCCTCGAAGGCCTGGCCGCGGTGCGCCGAGGTCACGGCGACGAGGACGATCTGGTCCAGCGGTCGCAAGACGCCCACGCGGTGCACGACACGCGCGGCGCGGATGTCGAAGCGCGCCATCGCCTCGTCGATCATCTTCTCGATCGCGGCTTCGGTCATGCCGGGGTAGTGCTCGAGTTCCAGCGCGCTGATGCCACCCCGGCTGCCGTGGCGGTCGCGCACGGTGCCGGTGAAGGTAACAACAGCACCGACGCCGCCGTCACCGGCGCGCAGGGCCGATATCTCGGCGGCGAGGTCGAAATCGGCGCTCTGGATCGAGACGCGGGCCATCTTCAACCGCCGGTCACGGGCGGGAAAAAAGCCAACTCGGCACCGTCGGCAAGCGGCTCCGCGTCGGTGCACATCTGCTGGTTGAGCGCGAAGCGCACCGCACGCCCCCGCGCCAGCACCTCGGCATGGCGCCCCCCGCGAGCCACGAGCACGTCGCGCAGCGCGCCGACGCTGCTGCCCGCGACCACGTCGACCGTCTCGGCCACGCCGAGCGCCTCGCGCAGCGAGGCGAAGTAGCGGACCTGGACTTTCATCGTGCGATCAACGCCGGCAGCGGAAGGAAGCTGACCGTATCACCACGGCGGATCGCCTGCCCGGGCGGATTGTCGAGCAGGCCGTCAGCCCAGACGGCCGAGGTCAGCACCCCTGAACTCTGGTTGGGGAACAGTTCGAGGCCGCCACCAGCGTTGCGGCGTACCCGGAGAAACTCGCGCCGGCGATCGGGCTTGAGCCAGTCGAAGTCGGCACGCAGGGCCAGGGTCGCGGGCGCCTCGTTTGGCAGACCCTGGATCGCACGCAGCAGCGGCACCGCGGCGACGAGGTAGGTGACGAAGCTCGACACCGGGTTGCCGGGCAGGCCGACGAAGAGAGCCTCGGCACCGCTGCTGCGCGGCAGCGACCCGAAGGCCAGCGGCTTGCCGGGCTTCATCGCGATCTGCCAGTGTTCGATCCGGCCCTCGGCTTCCATCGCCGGGCGCAGGTGGTCTTCTTCACCCACCGAGACACCGCCGCTGGTGACGATCAGGTCGTTGTCCGCGGCCGCGGTG
>DATDER010000290.1:0-2877 GCA_036523095.1 Rubrivivax sp. | reverse complement strand
GATCTGGACGACAGGCTTCGCCCACACGATGCTGTCGCAGATGGGCATCGCGATCATTGCCTGTCTGGCCTACAACATCCTGTTCGGCCAGGGCGGCATGCTGAGCTTCGGCCACGCGGTGTACAGCGGCCTGGGGGCCTTCCTGGCCATCCACACCCTCAACCTGGTCAGTGCCGGACGGCTGGCCCTGCCGGTGAGCTTGGTGCCCCTTGTCGGCGGACTCGCCGGGCTGGGCTTTGCGGCCGGGCTCGGTTACGTCAGCACGAAGAAGGCCGGTACGACCTTCGCGATGATCACCTTGGGCATCGGCGAGCTGGTGTGGTCGATGTCGCTGATGCTGCCGGAATTCTTCGGCGGCGAGGGCGGCATCAGCGGCAACCGCGTCGCCGGCCCGCCCAGGCTGGGCATCAGCTTCGGTCCGCAACTGCAGGTCTACTACCTGATCGCGGTCTATTGTTTCATCTCGACGGCCGCGATGTTCGCCCTGACGCGCACGCCCCTCGGCCGCATGCTCAACGCCGTGCGCGACAACCCGGAGCGGGTCGAGTTCATCGGCTACAGCACGCAGCGCGTGCGCTTCCTGGTGTTCATGATCTCGGGCTTCTTTGCCGGCATCGCCGGCGGCCTGGGCGCGCTGAACTTCGAGATCGTGACCGCCGAGGTCGTCGGCGCGGCGCGCTCCGGGGCCTACTTGCTGTTCACCTTCCTCGGCGGCGCGGTGTTCTTCTTCGGCCCGATCATCGGAGCGGTGCTGATGGTCCTGTCACTGGTCCTGCTGTCAGAGCTGACGCAAGCCTGGCTCCTGTACCTCGGCCTGGTCTTCGTGTTCATGGTGATGTACGCGCCGGGCGGCATCTCCAGCCTGATCATGATGAACCTGCGCCTGGCCGCGTTCGGCAAGCTGCGCACGCTGTGGACGGCCTACTTGGCTCTGGCCGGAACCGCCTTCGCCGTGCTCGCCGGGGCCGGCGCGATGATCGAGATGGTCTACCACCTCCAGCTCAATGCCGCGCTCGGCGACCAGATGCGCTTCATGGGCGCGACGCTGAACGCCAGGTCCATCGACAGCTGGTTCGGTGCGGGGCTGGTGCTGGTGACCGGCCTGGTCCTCTTCGAGCTGACACGGCGCGAGTTCGTGCGTCAGTGGGGCACGATCCAGGAGGAGATCGAGAAGGAGATCAAGAGGAGGGACGCGCTGTGACGAATGCGGGCCCCCAAGACGCTGCGCGTCGCCCCCCCGAGGGGGAGCGCCCGGCTCGGGGCGGCCCAGCGCCGGGCACGCCGGCCCTCGAACTGCGCGACGTGCACAAGCGCTTCGGCAAGACCGAGATCATCCGCGGCACCAGCCTGGCGGTGCAGGCGGGCGAGCGCGTCGCCATCATCGGCCCCAACGGTGCCGGCAAGAGCACCTTGTTCAACCTGATCAGCGGCCGCTTCGGCGCGACCTCGGGCGAGATCCTGCTCAACGGACAGCGCATCGACGGCCTTGCGCCCTATGAGATCAACCGCCTCGGCCTGGCCCGCAGTTTTCAGGTCAGCAACCTGTTCACGCGCCTGTCGGTGTTCGAGAACATCCGCTGCGCCGTGCTCTGGCAGCTCGGCTACCGCTATGCGTTCTGGCGCTTCCTGGCCGACCTGCATGACGCCAACGACCGCACCGACGCGGTCGTGGAGATGATCAAGCTCGACAAGCGACGCGACGTGCTGGCGATGAACCTGAGCTACGCCGAGCAGCGTGCGCTCGAGATCGGTGTGACGATCGCCGGGGGCTCGCCGGTGATCCTGCTCGACGAGCCCACCGCCGGCATGAGCAAGAGCGAAACGCGGCGCTTCGTCAACCTGATCCGTGACGTGACGGCCGGAAAGACCCTGCTCACCGTCGAGCACGACATGGGCGTCGTGTTCGGGCTCGCGGACCGGATCGCGGTGCTGGTCTACGGCCAGGTGATTGCCTTCGACACGCCGGATGCGGTGCGTGCCAACCCGCGCGTGCAGGAGGCTTACCTGGGTTCTGTTCTGGCGGACGCTCAGGTGGCGGCCGCGGGGCACTGACGCATGCTGAAACTCGACAACGTCCACGCGTTCTACGGCAAGAGCCATGTCCTGCACGGCGTGCACTTCGAGGTGCAAGCGGGGGAGATCGTGGCCCTGCTCGGGCGCAACGGCTCGGGCCGCTCGACGACGGTCAAGACCATCATGGGTCTGGTCGACGGCAGCGGCAGCATCGCGTGGCGCGGCCAGCCAATCCTGGGTCGCAAGGCGTTCGATATCGCGCATGCCGGCATCGGCTATGTGCCGGAGAACCGCGACATCTTTCCGAAACTCAGCGTCCACCAGAACCTGATGCTCGGCCAGAAGAGCGCGAAGCAACGCGGGCGCTGGAGTTTCAACGACATGTACCAGCTATTTCCGCGCCTGAAGGAGCGTGAGCACACCGAGGCCGGTGTGCTGTCGGGCGGCGAGCAGCAGATGTTGACGCTGTGCCGCACCCTGATGGGCGATCCGGAGCTGATCATGATCGACGAGCCCACCGAAGGCCTTGCGCCGAAGATTGTCGAACTGGTGGCCGAGTATCTAAACGAACTCAAGCGGCGCGGCATGTCGGTTCTGCTGGTCGAGCAGAAGCTGACGATCGCGCTGGAGGTCGCTGATCGTTGCCTGGTGATGGGCCATGGCCAGATCGTCTTTGAGGGCAACCCGACGGAATTGCGCGCCAACGCCGCGATCCGCAAGGAGTGGCTGGAGGTCTGAGGCGGGTGTAGCCTGTCACCCCGGTGACGCAAGACCGTCGCACACGAACCTAGAATCGAACGACCGTTCGTTTTCTGTATGAAGGATGCCTGCCATGACCGCCAGTTACCAGGTGCGCGGCAACGT
>DATDER010000289.1:0-2463 GCA_036523095.1 Rubrivivax sp. | reverse complement strand
TCGCCGTGTCCCTCGGCGCGCCGTCCTATCTCGCGATCATGCTGTTGGCGATGGTCGCGGTCACCATGGTGCTGGGGGCGTCGAAGCTGCGGGGCGTGATCTCGCTTCTGTTGGGGCTGGCGATCGGCCTGGTCGGGATCGATTCGCTGACCGGGCAGCCGCGGGCCACGTTCGGCCTGCCGCTGTTGTCCGACGGCATCGATATCGTGGTTATCGCGGTCGCGGTGTTCGCGCTCGGCGAGGCGCTGTGGGTGGCCGCGCATCTGCGGCGACGGCCCGCCGAAGTCATCCCGGTGGGGCGGCCATGGATGGGCAAGGAGGACTGGAAGCGGTCCTGGATGCCGTGGCTGCGCGGCACCGCCTACGGGTTCCCGTTCGGCGCGCTGCCCGCCGGCGGCGCCGAGTTGCCGACGTTCCTGTCCTACGTCACCGAGAAGAAGCTGAGCAAGCACAAGGAGGAGTTCGGCAAGGGTGCGATCGAGGGCGTGGCAGGTCCCGAGGCGGCCAACAATGCTTCGGCGGCAGGCACTTTGGTGCCGATGCTGTCGCTGGGACTGCCGACCAACGCCACGGCCGCGGTGATGCTCGCGGCCTTCGTGTCCTACGGCATCCAGCCCGGCCCGACGCTCTTCGACAAGGAACCGCTGCTGATCTGGACGCTCATCGCCAGCCTGTTCATCGGCAACACCCTATTGCTGGTGCTCAACCTTCCGCTGGCGCCCCTGTGGGCGAAGCTGCTCCGCACCCCGCGGCCGTACCTCTACGCGGGCATCCTGTTCTTCGCCACACTGGGCGCGTTCGCGGTGAACTTGCAGCCGCTGGACCTGGCCCTGCTTTTGGTGTTCGGGCTGATGGGACTGATGATGCGACGGTTCGGGCTGCCGATACTGCCGTTGATCATCGGCGTGATCCTCGGACCCCGCATCGAACGCCAACTGCGCCAGAGCCTGCAACTTGGCGGCGGCGACTGGACCAGCCTGTTCACCGAGCCCGTGGCCATCATCACCTACATCCTGATGGCGGCAATTCTTCTCACCCCGCTGGTGATGCGGATCATGCACCGCACCGCGCCGGATCCCATCCACGTCACCATTGAAGACCTCGAAAAAGAAGAGAAGGCGTCCACGTGATCGTTGTCGGTTACATTCCTGATCAGTTCGGCACGGCGGCGCTAAGACACGCGATCGCCGAGGCGAAACTCCGCGACACCAACCTGCTGGTGATCAACACGTCAAAGGGCGATTCGCTCGCCGACCCCCGGTTCGCCCAGGGCGATGAGCTACGCGCCCTTGAGGAACTCCTCGCCGACAGCGGCGTCGAGCACGAACTCAGCCACGAGGTCGGCGTCGACGCGGCATCGACCCTGCTGAGTGCGATGGAACGGGACGACGCGGAGCTGCTAGTGCTCGGCCTGAGGCGTCGCAACCCGGTCGGGAAATTGCTCCTTGGCAGCACGGCGCAGCATGTGCTGCTGGAATGCCCGAAGCCGGTGCTCGCCGTCAAACCGGAGGAGCAGTGAGTGGCCATATACTTCACAGCCTCGGCATAGCTGAACTGTTCTGGGTCACCGCGTTGACCTGAACCGCGCCAGCGCGTAGCTGGCCTGGTTCATCGAGTGCTTCGCACCGCCCAGCAAGTCCGGTCACCAAGCCGCGCAGGCTCTTGGATCCCGCCGCTCAATGGCCAGCGCCTGCCAGATACCGAAGCGCGGCGCCGGTCAGGACGGCAACCTTCCCCGCGAACCCCTGCATAAGCACTTCTTCGCGTCGACTGACTGGCGTAAACATTCAGTGTGACTGTGCTCGCCATGCCGGGAACCCCGAGCTTGTCGGCGTGCAGAACGCACGCTCGCGGCAGAAGAGTCGACTCAGCCAAATGCCCCGTTCAGCTGTCGCTCTTCAGCTGAAGGCTTCATCGATGATCTCCTGTTGTTCCACGGCGTGCACCTTCGACGAACCCGACGACGGCGCCGACATCGCCCGCCGGGAAATCCGTGTGATGCCGCTCAACCGCTCTGCACACAGCTCGGGCAGTGTCAGCCCGAACGTCGGCCAGGCACCCTGGTTCGCCGGCTCCTCCTGCACCCAGAAGTAGTGCTCCGCATTCGGATACTGGTCCAGGGTGTTGGCCAGCCGCCGCATCGGTAGGGGGGCAAGCTGCTCGATGCGCACGATCGCGACGTCGTCGCGGTTGTCCTTGGCCTTGCGGGCGGCCAGATCGTAGTACACCTTGCCGCTGGTCAACAGGATCCGCTGCACCTTGCCGCGGTCGCCGTCGCCCTCCTCGTACGTGGGCTCCTCGAGCACCGAACGGAACTTGACCTCGGTGAATTCCTTGATGTCGCTGACCGCCGCCTTGCTGCGCAGCATCGACTTCGGCGTGAACACGATCAGCGGCCGCTGGATACCGTCCAGCGAGTGCCGCCGCAACAGGTGGAAGTAGTTCGCCGGTGTCGAGGGCATC
>DATDER010000288.1:0-7290 GCA_036523095.1 Rubrivivax sp. | reverse complement strand
GTTACCACGGCCAGAACGCGGTGTTCAACACGATGAGCTACCAGAACCCGAAGCTCGACAAGATTATCGACAACGCGCGCTTTGCCGAGAGCAAGCCGATCTATGACTCCTCGGTGCGCGAAATGATCCAGCTCGCCTACACCGAGGTGCCGCGGATCCCGCTCTTCCAGCCCAGCATGGACGTGGCGATGCAGAAGAACGTGATGGGCTACCAGTACTGGTTCCATCTGCAGCCCGACTACCGGCAGCTCTACAAGGCGTGACGTCCGTGGACCACCAGGCCTACATCGACGCCGCGGCCGCCACGCTGGGCTTGCGGATCTCGCTCGAGCAGCGCAAGGGCGTGGCGCTGTACTTCGGACTCGCCGCGGGCATGGCCGAGCTGCTGCAGGGCCTGCCGCTGACCGCCGCCGACGAGTCCGGCAACGTGTTCACGCCGGTCGCACCCGAGGTCGACGAGTGAACCTGCACGCGACCCGGATTGCGGACGGCGTGCGCGCCGGCACGGCGAGCGCACGCGCGGCGGTGCAGCTGAGCCTGGACCGCATCGGCGCGACCGACGCGCGCGTGAACGCCTTCACCTCGGTGCTGGCCGAGCGTGCGCTCAAGCGCGCCGACGTGGTGGACAACCACCCCCGCCGCAGCCGCATGAAGCTGGCGGGCGTGCCGTTCGCGGTCAAGAACCTGTTCGACGTCGCCGGGCTGCCGACGCTGGCAGGTTCGAAGATCGAGCGCGACAGCCCGCTGGCCCGACGCGACGCCGTGCTCGTGCGCCGGCTCGAAGCCGAAGGCGCGGTGCTCGTCGGCGCGCTCAACA
The DNA here is from genome assembly GCA_036523095.1 of Rubrivivax sp. Classification (GTDB taxonomy): domain Bacteria; phylum Pseudomonadota; class Gammaproteobacteria; order Burkholderiales; family Burkholderiaceae_C; genus Rubrivivax. The sequence continues at coordinate 6,473 of DATDER010000288.1, read as the reverse complement.
TGGACGAATACGCCTACGGCTTCTCGACCGAGAACACCCATTACGGCGCGACACACAACCCGCACGACCTCTCACGCATCAGCGGCGGATCATCGGGCGGCTCGGCCGCGGCGGTGGCGGCGGGGCAGGTGCCGTTCACGCTCGGCTCCGACACCAACGGCTCGATCCGTGTGCCGGCGTCGCTGTGTGGCACCTTCGGTCTCAAGCCCACTTTCGGCCGCCTGCCGCGCACCGGCTCCTATCCCTTCGTCGCGAGCCTCGATCATCTGGGGCCTTTCGCTCGCAGCGTCGCCGACCTCGCACTCACCTACGACGTGATGCAGGGCCCGGACCTCTACGACGCGGCCTGCGCGCAGCGCGACATCGAATCCGTCTCGGGCCTACTCGGTCAGGGCGCGACGGGGCTGCGCGTGGCCGTGCTCGGTGGCTGGTTCCGCGACATGGCACTGCCCGAGGCGCTCGCTGCCGTCGACGCGGTCGCGCAGTCGCTCGGCACCACGCGACTGATCGAGCTGCCCGAGGTCGAACGTGCACGCGCTGCGGCCTTCCTCATCACCTGCGGAGAAGGCGGCGCCTTGCACCTCGACGACCTGCGCACGCGCGCGATGGACTTCGACCCGATGACACGCGACCGCTTCCTCGCCAACGCGCTCGTCCCCGCCGCCTGGGTCATGCGCGCACACCGCGTGCGGCACTGGTTTGCGCGCCGCGTCGCCCGGGCCTTCGAAACGGTGGACGTGCTGATCGCGCCGGCGACCCCGTGTGTCGCGCCGCCGATCGGCACCGAGTGGCTTGAGATCGGCGGCCGGCGCCTGCCGTCGCGCGCCAGCATGGGCCTGCTGACGCAGCCGATCTCGTGCATCGGCCTGCCGGTGGTGACCGTGCCGCTGTGGGGACTGAGCGCCGCGTCGCCGCACTTGCCTGTAGGCGTGCAGCTCATCGCGGCGCCGTGGCGGGAGGACCTCGCGCTGCGTGTCGCGGCCGAGCTCGAGTCGCAAGGCCTTTGCAGCGCGCCCGTCGCGCAGGGGCTGTGACGATGCAGATCAACCGGCCCGACGTGCACGCCGAAGTCAGCGCCGTGTTCGCACGTTACGAGGACGCGCTCGTCAACAACCAGGTCGAGGTGCTCGACGAGCTCTTCTGGCACAGCCCGCACACCGTGCGTTACGGCGTCGGCGAAAACCTCGTCGGCATCGACGCGATCCGCGCCTTCCGCCTCGCGCGGCCGGCGCAGGGCCTCGCACGCACCTTGTCGAACACCGTGCTCACCACCTACGGCAGCGACTTCGCCACTGCGATGACCGAGTTCCAACGCGAAGGCACCGCCAAGACCGGGCGCCAGAGCCAGACCTGGTGCCGCATCGACGGGCGCTGGGTCGTCGTCGCGGCACACGTGAGCTTGTTGCCCCCATGAACACCACTGAAGGAGTGAGAACCATGAACGAAGAGTCGCTGATCCTGCAACGCCGGCGCCAACTGCTCACCGGCAGCGCACTCGCCGGGGCCTCACTGCTGCTGCCGGGCGCACTGCGCCACGCGCTGGCCCAGGCACCGCTCGTCGTCGGCGTGATCTACGTCGGCCCGCGTGGCGACTTCGGCTACAACCAGGCCCAGGCCGCTGCGGCGGCGGCGATGAAGAAGATGCCGGGGCTGAAGGTCGTCGAGGAAGAGAACGTGCCCGAGACCGCCGCGGTGCAGAAGACGATGGAGGCCATGATCAACCAGGACAAGGCCTCGCTGATCTTCGCCACCTCCTTCGGCTACTTCGACCCGCACATGCTGAAGATGGCCGAGAAGTACCCCAAGGTGCGCTTCGTGCATTGCGGCGCGATGTGGACCGCCGGCAAGCACCCGGCCAACGCCGGCAGCTACTTCGGCTACATCGACGAGTGCCAGTACCTGGCCGGCGTCGTGGCGGGTTACACGAGCAAGACCAAGAAGCTCGGCTTCGTCGCCGCCAAGCCGATCCCGCAGGTGCTGCGCAACGCGAATGCCTTCACGATGGGCGCACGCTCGGTCGACCCGAGCATCACCACGCGCATCATCTTCACCGGCGAGTGGTCGATGCCGGTGAAGGAAGCAGAAGCCTCCACCAGCCTGATCGACCAGGGTGTGGACGTGCTGACGAGCCACGTCGACAGCCCGAAGGTCATCATCGAGACGGCCGAGAAACGCGGCATCTTCAGCAGCGGCTACCACGCGAGCCAGGCCGCCCTTGCGCCCAAGGGTTACCTCACCGGCGCCGAGTGGGACTGGTCCACGCCCTATGCGGCGCAGGTCAAGGCCGCGCAGACCGGCACGCCGATGCCCAACCTGCTTCGCGGTGGCCTGAAAGACGGCTACGTCAAGCTGTCGGCCTACGGCCCCGCGGTGAGCGCCGCCGCCAAGACCAAGGCCGACGAGATCAAGGCCGCGATGACGAAGGGCGGCTACGCGATCTTCAAGGGCCCGCTGAAGGACAACAAAGGCAACACCGTCATCGCCGCGGGCAAGAGCATCGACCAGTTCGACGGCGAGCTGGAAAAGATGAACTACCTGGTCGAAGGCGTGATCGGCTCGATCCCCGGTTGAGATGACCCCCCCCGTAGCGCCTTCGGCGCTCCCCCCCCAGGGGGGCGCCGCCAGCGGCCCGGCGGAGCCGGTTCCGCGGCGTCTGCGTGGAATGGCCGAGCCATGAGCAGCGTTGCCATTCCCGCATCGCCCGCGACACCTTCCGTGGCGGGCGAGCGCCTGCGCGCGCTGGCCGAGGCAGTGACGCCGGCCCTCGTGGCGCTGCTCATCACGATCGTGCTCTTTTCGGTCGCGGTGGCACTGGGGGGCTTCGACCCGCTCGAGGTCTGGGGGCTGATCCTGGCGGGCGGTTTCGGCGATGCCTTCGCATGGCAGAACACCTTGCAGCGCGCCGCGCCGCTGATCCTCACCGGCCTGGCCGTGGCGCTGCCGGCGCAGGCCGGGCGCGTCATCATCGGCGCCGAAGGCGCGCTGGTGCTCGGCGGCCTGGCCGCGGCGGCATTCGGCAACGTGCTGGTCGCAGCCAGCCCGTGGCTCGTCTGGCCGGCCATGGCCCTCGCCGGTGCGTTGGCCGGTGGCGTGTGGATCGCCATCGCCGGCTGGTTGCGCGAAAAGCGCGAGGTCAACGAGACGATCTCGAGCCTGCTGCTGAGCTTCATCGCGATCGCGCTCTTCAACCAGTGTGTCGAGACAGTGCTGCGCGATCCGGCGAGCCTGAACAAACCCTCGACGAAACCGCTTCCCGATGCGCTGATGCTGCCGGCGATGCCTGGGCTGGATGTTCACTACGGCCTGCTCGCGGGCGTGATCGTCGCGCTGATCGCCTGGGTGGTGATGCGCTTCACGCCGCTCGGCCTGGCGCTGCGCGTGGCCGGTGGTAATCCACGCACGGCGTTGGGCGTGGGCCTGCCGGTGGCCACATTGACGATCGGCGCCTGCGCCGCGGGCGGCGCCTGCGCCGGGCTGGCCGGCGCGATCGAGGTGGCCGCGGTGCATGGCGCGGCGAATGCGTCGCTGATCGCCGGCTACGGCTACAGCGGCATCCTGATCGCGTTCGCTGCGCGCTTCTCGCCTCTGGGTGTGGTGCCGGTGGCGATTCTGGTGGGTGGCATCGCTGCCAGCGGCAGTTTGCTGCAGCGGCGGATGGGTTTGCCTGATGCTTCAGTGACGGTGCTTCTTGGTTTTGCCTTCGTGGCCTTGATTGGCTGCGAAACACTGCGCGGGCGATCCTTCTTCAAGGGGCGATGAGCATGAGGTCACGCTTCCATTCGCACGCGCAAGGTGGTGCCCACGCCGTGCCGGGACGGTGGCGGCGCAATGACACCGGGAAACCACACTGCTCGCTGCAAAGCCGAGGGCGCCCTGGCCGGTGGGGGCATAGAGAAGCCGCGCCGAAGCGGCGCAGTCACGGGGGCGGCGCGTGTACCCACGCGCTTCGTGAACTGACTCGTTGCCTTTGTCCGAGTGCAGCGAACGAAGTGAGCGTAGCGAGTTGGGCAACGCGCCCCCGTGGCTGTGTCGCGCAGGGCAGCCGAAGGCCGCGGCTTCAGCCCCCACCGGCCAGGGCGCCCTCGGCTTTGCGCGCCACCGAAAGCGAGTAACGATGGATGCAAGCTCACTAGGCTGGTGGGGTGTCCCGCTGGCGATCCTCGGCGGCGCCATCCGCGTAGGCACACCCCTGCTCTGGGTCAGCCTCGGCGAAACGGTGACCGAGAAGGCCGGCCGCATCAACCTCGGCCTCGAAGGCACCTTGCTGATGGGCGCGATGAGCGCGTACGCCGTGGCCTACAGCACCGGCAACCCCTGGTTGGCGGTGATCGTCGCTGCGCTCGTCGGCATGGTCTTCGGCACCCTGCACGGCGCACTGTGCAGCCTGGCGCGCGTGAACGACACTGCGATGGGCATCGCGTTGATGCTCGCCGGCTCGGGCCTCGCGTTCTGGCTCGGCAAGCCGCTGATCCAGCCGAGTGCGCCCGACCTGCCCGCGATCTCGCTCGGCGGCTTCACCGACCAGCCCGCGGTGCGCGCGGCGCTCGAGATCAATCCGCTGTTCGCGATCGGCATCGTGCTCGCGTTCATCGTGCACTGGACGCTCGGCCACACCCGCTTCGGCCTGCGCCTGCGTGTCGTGGGCGACAGCGAAAACGCCGCGCGTGCGTTCGGACTGTCGCCCACCGCCTACCGCATCGCGGCGACGGCGTTCGGCGGGGCCTGCGCCGGTGTCGGCGGCTCGTCGTTGTCGCTCGTCTACCCGGCGGCGTGGAGCGAGGCATTGTCCAGCGGTCAGGGCGTGATGGCGGTGGCGCTCGTGATCTTCGCGCGCTGGGACCCGCGGCGCTGCATCCTGGCGGGGCTGCTGTTCGGTGGTGCCAGCGCCATCAGCCCGGCCCTGCAGGCCCTGGGCTATTCCCAGGGCTACTACCTGCTGGCGGCGCTGCCCTACGTGTTGACGCTGGCGCTGCTGATCGGCCTGGGCAAGCCGGGGCCGAGCGACGGCGCGCCGGGTGAGCTGTCGCTGAACCGGTGATGGTCATGAAGTCCTTTGCCTCGATAGCCGCCGACCCCTATCCCTGGCCCTTCGACGGCGCGTGGAGCGCGGCCGACACCGCGCTCGTCGTGATCGACATGCAGACCGACTTCGTCGGCATCGGCGGCTACGTCGACCGCATGGGCTACGACCTGTCGGCCGTGCGCGCCCCGATCGGTCCGATCTCGAAACTGATCGCCCGGGCGCGCGCCTCCGGACTGGCCGTGATCCACACGCGCGAAGGCCATCGTCCCGACCTCGCCGACCTGCCGGCGAACAAGCGCTGGCGCTCGCGCCGCATCGGGCACGAAGGCGTCGGCATCGGCGACCCGGGACCGAACGGCCGCATCCTCGTGCGGGGCGAGCCGGGCTGGCAGTTGATCCCCGAACTCGCCCCCGCGCCGGGTGAAGTGGTGATCGACAAGCCCGGCAAGGGCTCGTTCTGCGCCACCGATCTGGCCTTGATCCTGCGCACGCGAGGCATCCGCAACCTCGTGCTCACGGGCGTCACGACCGACGTGTGTGTGCACACCACGATGCGCGAGGCCAACGACCGCGGCTTCGAGTGCCTGATCGTGGCCGACGGCACCGGCGCCACCGACCGCGGCAACCACGAGGCGGCGCTGAAGATGGTGACGATGCAGGGCGGCGTGTTCGGCGCCGTGGCGAACTCGACGCAAGTCCTTGCCGCTTGGAGCACCCTGTCATGAGCCTGATCCCCCCGCCGCTCCAGCACACCGGCGCCGCGAGCGTGGAGATGCTCGGCTTCTCCAAACGCTTCGGCGCCCTGCAGGCGCTGGACGACGTGTCGCTGAAGGTCGAGGCGGGCAGCTTCCACGCGTTGCTGGGCGAAAACGGCGCCGGGAAGTCCACGCTCGTCAAGTCGCTCATCGGCTTCTACCGGGCGGACACCGGCAGCGTGATGGTCGACGGCCGCGAGCACGACATCCACAGCCCGCGCGACGCGTCGGCCTTGGGCATCGGCATGATCTTCCAGCACTTCACTGTCGTGCCGGGCATGACAGTGGCCGAGAACCTGGCGCTCGCGGGCCGCGACCTGAAGGCCGTCATCGACTGGAAGGCCGAGCGTGCGCGGCTGGCCGAGTTCATGATCAACGCGCCCTTCCCCTTGCGCCTGGACGCGCGTGTGGCCGAACTCGCCGCGGGCGAGAAGCAGAAGCTCGAGATCCTGAAGGCGCTGTACACCCGCCGCCGCTTCCTCGTGCTCGACGAGCCGACCTCGGTGCTCACACCGCTCGAGGCCGACGAGGTGCTGGGGCAGATGAAGGCGATGTGCCGCGCTGGCGCGCTGTCGGTCCTCATCATCACGCACAAGTTCCGCGAGGTCTTCGGTTTCTGCGACGACGTGACGGTGCTGCGCCGCGGTCGCCGCACCGGTGGTGCCAAGACCACCGAGACCTCGCGCGACGAACTC
>DATDER010000287.1:0-2366 GCA_036523095.1 Rubrivivax sp. | reverse complement strand
GACCGGCGCCAGCCGCTGGCGCCGCACCAGCTCGAGTGGACCGGCCAGGTGCGCCAGGCCGGCTGGCACCTGCTGCACATGATCAACGACACGCTGGACCTGGCGCGCATCGAGTCGGGCCATGTCGAGTTGCAGCCGCGCGCGCTGGACCTGGCCGAACTGGTCGCCTCGGCGACGGCGCTGCTGGCGCACAACGCCGAGAAGCGTGCCGTGCAGGTCGACGTTCGCCGGTTCGACCAGGCGCGCCTCGTGGTCGGCGACCACACCCGGGTCAAGCAGGTCCTCACCAACCTGCTGTCCAACGCGATCAAGTACAACGTCGAAGGCGGGCGTGTGCTCGTCAGCAGCCACACCTCGTCGGCCGGCCTGGTGGCGTTGGAGGTCAACGACACCGGATCGGGCATGAACGAAGCGCAGCTGGCCCAGCTGTTCCAGCCCTTCAATCGCCTGGGCCGCGAATCGGGGCCGGTGGAGGGCACCGGCATCGGCCTGGTGATCAGTCTGCGCCTCGCCGAACTGATGGGCGGCGCGCTCCGTGCCCGCAGCACCCTGGGCAAGGGCTCGACCTTCATCCTCGAGCTGCCGCGCGCCTCCAGCGCCCCGATGCCCGAGCCCGTCGACGACGACGCCGAACTGACCGACGCCGCCTACCGCCAGCGGGTGGTGCACTACGTCGAGGACAACGAGACCAATGCCGAGGTCATGCGCGGGATCCTGGCGCTGCGGCCGCAGGTCGAGCTCGAGATCTCGGCGCTGGGCCTGGACGGGCTGGCGGCGATCCGGCAGCGACGCCCAAGCCTGATCCTGCTCGACATGCACCTGCCCGACATCGATGGCCTCGAGCTGCTGCGCCACTTGCAGGCCGACCCCGCCACGTCCGACATCCCGGTGATCGTCGTTTCGGCCGACGCCACGGAGACGCGCATCGGCCAGGCCATTGCGGCGGGCGCGACGCACTACCTGACCAAGCCGGTCAACGTGCCGCAGTTTCTTGCCGCATTGGACGAAGTGCTCGAACAGCTGGACACGCTCTTCGGATAAGTCAGTGTCCTATCGAGGTCGGTTCGCACCAACGCACGTTGAACCCGGATCTCAAACGGGACAAGAGCTTGCGAGCAAGCGAGCGGGAAGTGTCAGGTGCGGCAGGCCGGCTGTCGGCCATGACGCGGCCATAATCGACCCTGCCGGCGCGCCCGTTGGCCGCAAGCCCGCCCAGAGCGATGTCCGCCACCTATTCCGCCGCAGCCACCGGAACCCTCGTCTCGCCGCCCGAACCCTCGCTGCCGACCCGACCGCTGGAGCGGATGCTGCGACTGTTCGCCGACGTGCGCGAGGGCGAAGGGCCACGGCTGCTGGCGTTGGCGTTCAATGTCTTCCTGATCCTGGTCGCGTACTACGTGATGAAACCGGTGCGCGAGGTGCTGATCCTGGCCCAACCCGGCGGTGCCGAACTCAAGAGCTATGCGTACGCCGCCCAGGCCGTGCTCTTCGTCGTGCTGGTGCCACTGTACGGCGCCGTGGCCGCCAGGCTGCCACGGCGCCAGCTGATCAATGGCGTGACGGCGCTGTTCATCGCCTGCCTGCCGGTGTTTTACTTGCTGGCCGAGCGCGGCGTGCACATTGGGCTGGTGTTCTTCCTGTGGATCGGAGTCTTCAGCCTGATGGTCATCGCGCAGTTCTGGGCCTATGCCAACGACGTCTACACGCCGGCAGCGGGCAAGCGACTGTTCGCGGTGATCGCCTTCGGCGCGTCGGTCGGTGCGGTGGCGGGCGCATGGCTGTCGGGTTGGCTGATCCACCTCCTCGGCGTGCACGCGCTGCTGCTGGCCGCCGCCGGTGTGTTGCTGCTGAGCCTGGTGCTGTTCAATTCTGTCGACCGGCACGACAGCCAACGGCAGCACGCCGGTCGCGCGGCCGATGACCCGGCGGAGCAAGCCATCGGCGGGCGCGGTGCATTCGCGCTGGTGGCGGGCAACCGCTACCTGCTGGGCATGGCGCTGGTGATCCTGCTGCTGAACTGGGTGAACTCGGCCGGCGAGTACGTCCTGTCGGCGATCGTCAAGCAGGCTGCCGAAGGCGAGATCGCTGCCGGCGTGCTGGCACCGGCCGACCAGGGGCGCTTTATCGGCGCGTTCTTCGCCGACTATTTCCAGCTCGTCAACATCATCGGCCTGGTGCTGCAGTTGTTCTTCGTCTCCCGGCTGGTCAAGTGGCTGGGTGTGCCAGTGGCGTTGTGCGTGCTGCCCGTGGTCGCGCTGGGCAGCTACGGGTTGGCGGTGCTGCTGCCGTCGCTGGCCATCGTGCGCTGGGCCAAGACGGCCGAGAACGCGGTGGACTACTCGTTGATGAACACGGTGCGGCAGATG
>DATDER010000286.1:0-2242 GCA_036523095.1 Rubrivivax sp. | reverse complement strand
GTGCAGCGCGAGCACCGCGCGCGGCACCTTGCTCAACTGCAGCGCCAGCACGACCGCGGCGCTGGCAGCACCCGCCGCGGCGCAGGCCAGCGTCAGGCGCTGGACCTCGCCGAAGCCCGAGAAGCGCCACATGCCCTGCGGCACCTTGGCGAGCGCAAAGGCCAGGAGGTAGGCCGCGACGACACCGAGCATGACCCAGAAGTCGTAGTCGGGCCGCGCCGTCTGCCAGCGCTCGAAGCCGAGACGGAACAAGTAGGTCGCGTGCCAGCACGCCGCCACGACCAGGCCATCGACCAGCAACGACAACGGCTCGCGGTTCGGGCGCAGGCGCGCGAGGAAGCGATCGAGGTGGTGCCAGACGGTGAGATCGCCGGTGCTCATCGGCGCGCCCCCAGCAGCAACGCCAGCGTGCGCCCGATCACCCCCAGGTCGCTCCACAAGGTGGCACGGGCGGCGTATGCCGCGGCCGCCTGCAGCTTGGCCGGCAGCACGACCTCCCGGTACTCGCGTTCGGGGTCGGGGGCGCGTGCCAGCAGCGCACTCTCATCGGCGTAGCGCAGCGAGACGGGGTCGGTGATGCCCGGGCGCACCGACAGCACCCGCTCGCGCAGCACGGGCGGGTACAACGCCACGTACTGCGGCAACTCGGGGCGCGGGCCTACGATGCTCATGTCGCCCGCCAGCACGTCGAGCAGTTGCGGCAGTTCGTCGAGCTTGGACCTGCGCAGCCAGGCGCCGGAGCGTGTGATGCGCGGGTCGGCGCCGACCGTGACGGCTGGCCCGCGCAACGGCGCGTCGGCGACCATGGTGCGGAACTTGTGGATCCGGAACAGCCGCCCGTACCGCCCCACCCGCGCCTGGCGGAAGAACACCGGCCCGGCCGAATCGAGCCGGATCCACAGCGCGATGGCGATCATCGGCAACCCGAACACGAGCAGCCCCCCGAGCGCCACGACGATGTCGAACAGCCGTTTGCCCACCGGCCCGCCTTCAGCCGAGCAGCCGCGTCACGGTGTCGACCACCCGCTGCACGTCGGCATCGCTCATGCGCGTGTACAGCGGCAGGCTCAGCATGCGCTCGAAGGCGTGCTGGCTGTGCGGGAACTGCTCCGGCTGCAGCGCGTAACGGTCACGCCAATAGGGCTGCAGGTGGAGCGGGATGTAGTGCACGCTGCAGCCGATGCCGGCGGCGAACATCTGTTCGATGAAACGATCGCGCGCGACGCCGGCACCGTCGGCCAGGCGCAGCACATACAGGTGCCAGGCGTGCAACTCGCCCGCAGGCGCGACCGGCGGTGTCAGTATCGGCAGCCCGGCGAACGCGCGGTCGTAGGCCGCCGCGATCTCGGCCCGCCGCTGCTGGAAGCGCCGCGCCTTCTTCAACTGGTGCAGGCCGAGCGCCGCCGCGATGTCGGTGAGGTTGTACTTGAAGCCGGGCGCGACGATCTCGTAGTACCAGCTCGGCACCGTGGCGCTGAAGCGGTCGAAGGCGTCGCGGCTGATGCCGTGCAGGCGCATCACTTTCGCGCGCGTAGCGAGCTGGTCGTCTCGTGTGACCAGCATGCCGCCCTCGCCGGTCGTGATGGTCTTGTTGGCGTAGAAGCTGAAGACGGTGACGTCGCTGTCGAGCGTGCCGACGAGGCGCCCGCCGCTGGTGCTGGGCAGCGCATGCGCGGCGTCTTCCACCACCTTCAGGCCGTGGCGCTGCGCGATCGCCCGCAGCGCCGGCATGTCGGCGGCGAGACCGGCGTAGTGCACCGGGATGATCGCCTTCGTCCTGCGCGTGACCGCCGCTTCTACCAGCGCCGGGTCGATGTTGAGCGTGGCCGGGTCGATGTCGACCAGCTTCACGTCGGCGCCGAGATAGCGCACGACCTCGGCGGTGGCGGTGAAGGTGTGGGTCGTCGTGATGACCTCGTCGCCCGGGCCGATGCCCACTGCTTCCAGCGCCAGGTGCAGGCCCGCGGTGGCGGAGTTGACGGCGATGCAGTGCAGGCCGGGCTCGGCCAGGAAGTCGGCGAAGTCCGCCTCGAAGCGCTTGGCCTTCGGGCCGGTGGTCAGCCAGCCCGACTTCAAGGTGTCGACTACCTCGGCAATCTCTTCGTCGCCGATGTCGGGTAGGGCGAAAGGCAAGAAAGGCAGGAAAGGCAGCGTCGATTCGGTCATGGGGCAGGTTTCTCGATCCACGCCAGCACGTGGGTGCGCAGCGGCGGCAGCCAGTTCAACGCACCATACAGCGCCG
>DATDER010000285.1:0-20603 GCA_036523095.1 Rubrivivax sp. | reverse complement strand
CGCGGGGTCCTGAAAACCACCGGCGGCGTCGCCGCGGCCGCGGGCGGGCTGGCGCTCTTCAACCCGCCAGCCGCGGCCGCCAGCGACGACCGCGGGCCGCCCGAACACAGCGGCCAGCGCGGCCGCCGCCTGCTGATCCGCGGCGGCGCGGTGATGTCGATGGACCCGACGGTCGGCAACTTCCCCGAGGGCGACGTGCTCGTCGAGGGCAAGAAGATCGTCGCCGTCGGCCGCAACCTGCAGGCTGGGGGCGCAGCGGTGATCGACGCGCGCGGGCGGATCGTGATGCCCGGCTTCGTCGATACCCACCACCATCTGTTCGAGACTGCGCTGCGCAGCTACCTGGCCGACGGGCTGCTGTTCGATGGCCTGGACGCCCGAACGACGCAGAACTACTTCCAGAAGATCCTGCTCACCTTCGCCCCGGTGTACCAGCCCGAGGACGTCTACATCAGCACCCTGTTCGGCTCGTTGAGCCAGCTCGACGCCGGCGTGACGACGGTGCACGACATCTCGCAGATCCACCACTCGCCGGCGCACAGCGACGCCACGATCGCGGCGCTGAAGGACTCCGAACGACGCGCCGTCTTCGGCTACTTCGAAAGCGCCGGCGGCGTCGCGGGCAACCAGTACCCGACGGATGCGCGACGCATCAAGAAGCAGTATTTCAGCTCTTCCGACCAGTTGCTGTCGATGACGATGGGCGGCGAGATCTACCTGCCGGGCTACGAGGCGGCGTGGAAGATCGGGCGCGAACTCGGCCTCCAGGTCGTGGCCCACATCGTCGGCACCTTCGGCATGCTCCCGGAGTTCGACAAGCTGGCCGCGAACGGCGCGTTCGGCGCCGACAACCTGTTCATCCACATGACGAACATGTCGGACTTTGCCTGGGGCCGGGCGCGCGACGCCGGCGCCGCGGTGTCGCTGGCAGTGCCGATCGAGATGAACATGCGACATGGCACGCCACCGATCCAGAAGGCGATCGACCTGGGCATGCAGCCCTCGCTGTCGACCGACGTCGAGTGCACGCTGACGGCCGACTTCTTCACCCAGATGCGCAGCGCGATGGCGCTGCAACGCATGTTCATCAACAGCCAGGCGCTCGGTGAGAACGGTCCGCCGGTGACCGACAAGGCCCTGATGACCACGAGTGACGTGCTCCGCTGGGCGACTATGAATGGTGCCCGCGACCTCAGGCTCGATTCCAAGGTCGGCTCGCTGAAGGCGGGCAAGGAGGCCGACATCATCGTCCTCGACGCCGAGGCGATCAACGTCGCGCCGTTGAACCATGTGCCGGGCGCCGTGGTCTCCCTGATGGAGCGCAGCAATGTCGAAACGGTGATCGTCGCAGGCAAGATCCGCAAGTGGAAGGGGCGCCTGGTCGACGTCAACCTTGGCAAACTTCGGCGCGAACTTGAAGCGTCGCGCGACCGCGTGTTCGCGCAGGCCGGGATCCAGAGGGATCTTTTCCGTGCGCCTTGAGCAATTCTGAAGAGGGCCCCATGAACACACACCAGATATCCGATATCACCCAGGCCGTTCTCGACCGCCTGGCCACGGACGCCGACCCGCGTTTCAAGCAGATCATCTCGGCCGTGGTGCGCCACGCGCACGCGCTCGCCCGCGAGGTCGACCTCAAACCCGAGGAGTGGATGGCCGCGATCCAGTTCCTCACCCGCGTCGGCCAGACCTGCGACGACAAGCGCCAGGAGTTCATCCTGCTGTCGGACACGCTGGGTATCTCGATGCTCGTCGTGCAGCTGGACCAGGCGCGGCGCTCGGCCAAGGCGCTCGCCGACCGCAGCGCCACACTGGCGCCGACCGAGGCCACGGTGCAAGGCCCGTTCTACTGGGACGGCGCGCCGGTGCTGCCATTGGGCAGCGACATCGGCGAAGGCGCACCGGGCGAGCCCGCGCACTACAGCGGCCGTGTCACCGACACCCACGGCCAGCCGATCGCCAACTGCTGCGTCGACGTTTGGTCGGGTGACGGCGACGGCGTCTACGACATGCAGCTGGGCGGCGACGCCGGCATGCGCCTGCGCGCGCGATTCCACACCGACGCCGAAGGGCGTTACGACTTCTGGTCGATCAAGCCCACCGCCTACGCGGTGCCTGACGACGGCCCGGTGGGCGACATGCTGCGTGCGATGGGCCGCCATCCGAACCGGCCCGGCCACATGCACATGATGGTCTACCGCGACGGCTACGTGCCTGTGACGACGCACCTGTTCCCGGCCGACAGCCCGTACCTGGACAGCGACGCCGTCTTCGGCGTGCGCGACAGCCTCGTCATCGCCTTCGAACGCCACGCCGCGGGCAAGGCGCCCGGCGGTCGCACGATGGACAAGCCCTTCCACACCACGCGTTTCGACTTCGCGCTCGCGCCGGCCTGAAGCACTTCGCACCAACAGGAGCTGCCCATGAAGATCGGCAAGGCCACCATCCCCGAAACGGCCATCTGCACCTACGACGAAGACACCATCGTCGTGCGCGGCGCCGACCTGTGCGAAGAGCTGATCGGCAAGCTCGGCTTCGTCGACTACTTCCACTTCCTCGTCACCGGCCGGCGCCCCGACGCGTTGGCCAGCCGTGTGCTCGACGCGACGCTGGTGGCGATCGCCGAACACGGCCTCGTGCCCAGCGTGCTCGCCAGCCGCATGACGCTGGCCGCGGCGCCCGAAGCGCTGCAGGGCGCAGTCGCGGCCGGCATCCTGGGCTGCGGCTCGGTCATCGTCGGTTCTTCGGAAGCCGCCGGGCGACTGTTCCTGCGGGTCGATGCGCTGGCGAAGGAGAAGTCGCTGTCGCTCGAAGCCGCCGCAAGCGAGGTCGTGCGCGACCTGCGCGAGAAGAAGCAGGCGGTCGTCGGCTACGGCCACCCGCAGCACAAGGCACGCGACCCGCGCGTGGCGCGGCTGTTCGCGGTCGCCGCCGAGGCCGGCTCGAACATGCAATTCGTGCACGTGGCCGAGGCGATCGAGCAGGTGCTGCCCGCATTGACCGGGCGTGACCTGCGGCTCAACGTCTCGGCGGCGATCCCGGCGGTGCTGCTCGACGTCGGCTTCCCGGCCGAGGCCCTGAAAGGGGTGCCAATCCTGGCCCGGTGCGCGGGGCTGCTCGGCCACCTGGCCGAGGAACTGAGCCACCCGATCGGCTTCGCGCTGTCGTACCAGGCCGCGCGCGAGCAACGCTACACCGGCGAGCTGCCGCCGGGCTTCACGCCCAAGACCGCAGTCTGAGGAAACGACGATGGCCCAGGTTCTCGCAGGGGTGCGTGTCGTCGAACACGGCACCTTCATCACCGGCCCGGCGGCGTCGATGTTGCTCGCCGACCTGGGGGCCGACGTGATCAAGGTCGAGCAGCCGGCGGGCGACCCCTTCCGCGCCTTTCGCGGCGGCACCTACAGCCCGCACTACCAGACCTACAACCGCAACAAGAAGAGCGTCACGCTCGACACGCGCCAGAAGGACGACCTCGCCCGCTTCGAGGCGCTGATTGCTGAAGCCGACGTCTACATCCAGAACTTCCGCCCCGGGGTGGCCGAGAAACTCGGTGCCGGCGAGGCCCGCCTGCGCGAGCTCAACCCGAAGCTGATCTATTGCGCGATCAGCGGTTTCGGCCCCGACGGCCCGGCCGCCGCGCGGCCGAGTTACGACACCGTGGCGCAGGCCGCGAGCGGTTTCCTGAAGCTGCTGATCAACCCGGCCAACCCGCGAGTGGTCGGGCCGGCGCTGGCCGACGCGTTGACCGGCTTCTACGCCGCCTACGGCATCCTCGGCGCGCTCTACGAGCGAGAAAAGCACCAGGCCGCAAGCGGCCGGCGGGTCGAGGTCTCGATGTTCGAGGCCATGACCCACTTCAATCTCGACGCTTTCACGCACCTGTTCTCCGAGGGTGAAGTCATGGGCCCGTACAGCCGTCCGAGCGTGTCGCAGTCGTATGTGCTGCCCTGCGCCGGGGGCGACTGGATCGCGCTGCACATGTCGAGCCCGCCCAAGTTCTGGCAGGGTCTGGCGCAGGCGATCGAGAAGCCCGAACTGTTCGACGACCCGCGTTTCGCGACGCGCGAGGCACGCATCGAGAACCAGCCGCTGCTGATCGAGTTGCTGAGCGGACTCTTCCGCACCCGCGAGCGTGCCGAATGGTGTCGCCGGCTCGAGGCGCTCGATGTGCCGCACGCGCCGATGTACGCCACGAGCGAGGTGCCCGAAGACCCGCAGGCGAAGCACCTGCAGCTCTTCGTCGACACCGCGCACCCGGCCGGGGGGCGCTGGACCACGGTGCGCTCGCCGGTCAGTTTCGACGGCGAACGCGCGCTCGACATCAGCGCGCCGCCGCTGCTGGGCGACCACGACGAGGTGCTGCGCTCCGGCGCGTCGCCCTGGGCGGCCCGGAAAACCTGAGCCTGCCCGGAGTTTTCTAACACCCGGCGCCGCGGCCACGCGGACGTAGGGTTACCGGCCCTCGCCCGATACTGGGTTTCGACTCCCACAACGAGGTTCCCTGCACATGAGCACTCCCCTGGACATCGTCGGCCTCTGCGGCAGCCTGCGCAAAGCGTCACTCAACGGCGCCGCATTGCGTCTCGCGGGCGAGCTGATGCCGCCGACGATGAAGCTGGACATCGTCGACTGGCGCGAGACACCCGTCTTCGACGCCGACCACTTCGCCAAGGGCCTGCCTGCCGGCGTGGCGGCGCTGCGCGAGCGCGTGCGCCGCGCCGATGGCGTCGTGATTGCGACGCCGGAGTACAACTTCTCGATCCCCGGAGGGCTGAAGAACCTGCTCGACTGGTTGAGCCGCGGCGAGGATCAGCCGTGGGCGCACAAGCCAGTGGCGATCCTGAGCGCCGCACCCGGCCCGGTCGGCGGCGCGCGGGTGCAGTACGACCTGCGCAAGGTGATGCTGTTCCTGAACGCCGCGGTGCTGGTCAAGCCCGAGATCTTCATCGGCATGGCCGGCACCAAGTTCGATGCCCAGGGCCACTGCACCGACGAGACGACACGCAAGTTCGTCGGCAGCCAGATGGCCGCCTTCGAACACTGGATCGCGGCCGTGGGCCGCATGCGCGCGCCGGCTTGAGCGACGCCGATTTACCGTCCCGGTAGCTGTTGTACGTCACGTCGGCGAACTCGTAGGGATACATCCTCAGGCCGAAGATCTGGGTAGGGCTCTGGGGCAGCGGCACGCGTTTCCAGTCCTACCGCGGACATGTCTTCAGCTACTGGCCACTGAGCAAGGCATTTCGTGCTGGGCGGGCGTGTCGACTCCCGCATGGCCGAGGGCGATGTGCCCTTCTATCTGCTGCCCGCCGTCGAGCTGCGCGGCGTGCCGGCGATGCGGCTGCAGGACACACGCACCGCTGTCATCGAGACCGAACTGCGCTGGAGCATGACACCACGATGGGCGCTCGTCGGCTTTCTCGGTGCGGGACGGGCCTGGGGCAGCCGCAACGACTTCTCTGAGGGCACCCATACCGTCGCAAAGGGCGCCGGCTTCCGCTACCTGATCGCGAGCCGGCTCGGCCTGTACGTGAGTGTCGACTTGGCGTGGAGCACGCAGGACAAGGCCCGGTACCTCCAGGTCGGCAGGCAACGCCTGGCGCTGAACTGCCACGCTGGTGCGACCGGCAAGAATCGAACTTGCGACTAAGCCTTCGGAGGGCCCAATGATATCCACTTCACCACGGTCGCCGCGGTCCGGGATTCTACTTCGCGACGCCCCCAGGCAGCCCCGCCGCAGGCTGACTGCGGAACCGCCCCCGTATACTTCGCCCTTGCTGTAACGGGCGCCCTCCGCCGCGAACAAACGAGAAACCCATGAGCGATTTGCACGACCAGGACGAAGCCCACGAGGGGCCGATCAAGACCCCGAAGCAGCTCATCTGGACCGTCGTTGCATCCTTCGTGGTGCCGATCGCGATCATCGTCCTGCTCGTCAAGTACGTCGCGATGGGTGCCCAGCCTGCGGCGGGCACCGAAGCGCTTGAAGCCGAGGCCGTGGCCAAGCGGATCGCGCCGGTGGCCCGGTTCGAGTTGAGGGATGCGTCGGATGTCGCCTCGCTGCGCACCGGCGAGCAGGTCTACAAGGCGGTGTGCACCGCCTGCCACGCTATCGGCGCGGCGGGCGCGCCGAAGACCGGCGACGCCGCGGCCTGGGAGCCGCGCCTCAAGACCGGCTACGACACCTTGCTCCACTCGGCCTTGAAGGGCAAGGGTGCGATGGGCGCGCAGGGCGGCGGCGACTATTCCGACTTCGAGATCGCGCGTGCCGTGGTCTACCTCGCCAACCAGGCGGGCGGCAAGTTCAATGAGCCGGCAGCCCCGGCCGGCGCCGCGAGCGCCCCCGGCGCGGCGGGTTCTGCCGCCGCGGCGCCGGCCGCCAGCGCGCCCAAATAAGGGCCTTCAGGGCTGCGGCCGCAGCACGTAGCCGAAGCGGCCGGGCATCGCGCCGAAGGGCATTTCCTTCGGCGCCCATTCACCGCATTCCACGGCGCCGGCGGCGCGCTCCATGTCGAGCGTGTGCACGATGCCGAATCCGATGTCGGCGTCGATGAAGAGCCTGCCGTGTTCGTCGATCCAGGCCTGGCGCGCCAGCGCCGCGGCGCCGGTGTGGGCGCTGAGCTGCCAGTTCCCGGGCGCGCCGTCGACCCGCCAGACGTAGGGTGCCGCTTCCAACTCGACGTAGACCCGCTGCGGGCCGTTCTGGAAGTAGCTCGCACCGGCCCCGTCGCGGCCATAGTTGCGCTGGATGAAGCCGAGCAGCTTGTCGTGCCGGATGCAGCTGCCCTTGACCTGCGGGAAGGGCCCGGCGGCTTGGATGCGGTCGTCCCGCATGTACCAGTCGCCGCGTGCGTCGAGCGCGAGCCAGCCGTAGCAGTGCGGCACGTTGGGCCACTTGCGCAGCGCGGCTTCGACGATCTCGTCCATGATGCTCGGATTAGGTCACTGCGCGGCCATCCAGTCCAGCACCGCGCACGGCAGCGCCAGTACGTGCCCGGGCGGCGCGCCGATCGGGAATCCCACGTGGCCGCCGTGCGCCGGCTGCCACAGCGTGACGCAGCGCCCGACCTCGTGCGGCCCGGGCAGGCTCGCGGCCGGCACGAAGGGGTCGTTGTGGGCGTTCAGCACCAGCGCCGGGATGGCGATGCGGTGCAATTGAGGCTTGGCCGAGCCGCGACTCCAGTAGTCATCGGTGCCCGTGAAGCCGTGCAGCGGCGCAGTGAAGACATCGTCGAACTCGTAGAGCGTTCGTGCCGCGAGAAGGCGTTCGCGGCTGAAGAGTCGCGGGAACTGGGCCAGCTTGGCGAGCGCCTTGGGCTTCATCGAGCGCAGGAACATGCGGGTGTAGACGATCCGGTTGAAGCCGCGCCCGATCGCGTGGCCGCCGGCGGCGAGGTCGATCGGCGACGATACGGCCGCCACCGCCCGCGCCGTGGCGGCTGCGCCCGCACCCGCTTCCTCGGCCCAGCGCAGGAGCGCGTTGCCGCCGAGCGAGATGCCCACGACCGACAGCGGGGCGGCGCTGCGTTCGCGCAGGCGGCGCAGGATCCAGCCGATCTCCTCGAAGTCACCCGAGTGGTAGGCACGCGGGGCGTGGTTCAGCTCACCCGAGCAGCCGCGGAAGTGCGGCACCGCGAAGGCCAGGCCGCGCCGGCGGGCCTCGTCGGCGAACGCGAGCGCGTAGTGGCTGCGCGACGAGCCTTCGAGGCCGTGGAACAGCACGAGCATCGGTGCATGGGGATCCGCGTCGGCAAAGTCGACATCGATGAAGTCGCCGTCGGGCGTGTCCCAGCGCTCGCGCCGGTAGTGGGGGCTGGGCCCCGTGTGGCGGCGTGAGAAGAGCGCCGGCCAGATCGTCTGCAGGTTGCCGCCGGGCAGCCACCACGGCGCCTCGAAGGACTCCATCAGTGCAGCGTCGACGCCGGCTCGGGCAGCGCGGGCCCCTCGCCGAGCTGGCCCGGGCTGGCGTGGTGCGCCACCATGCGCCAACCCTGCGCCGTCTTGACGTAGACGTTGGTCGCCAGCACCCAGGCCGTCTGCACACCTTCGGCCGTGCGCACCTGCAGCCGCTCGACCAGGTGGTGCACTGCGCTGCCCAGCGTGTGCACGCGGTGCACTTGCGTCACCTCGACCGGCACGCCACCGTTGGTGAAGATGGCCTCGAAGCTGGCGCGGACCGCGGCCGTGCCGATCACGCGCGTGCCCGCGCCGGGGTGGACACAGACGACCTCGTCGTCGTCGGCCCAGACCGCCATCAGGCGCTCGAGGTCGGCGAGCTGCAGCGCCTCGTAGAACTCGGCCTCGATGTCCTCGGGCGAGGTCATCAGTGCGGCGGTCTGCGATTTCGGGTGTGCCATGTGGCCAGACCCCCTAGCGAAAGACGATCGTCTTGTGACCGTTCATCAGCACCCGGTGCTCGACGTGCCAGCGCAGCGCCCGCGCGAGCACCCCGCATTCGACGTCGCGCCCGGCCGCCGTGAGGTCGTCGGTCGACAGCGAGTGGTCCACGCGCGCGACGTCCTGCTCGATGATCGGGCCCTCGTCGAGATCGGCGGTGACGTAGTGCGCGGTCGCGCCGATGAGCTTGACGCCGCGGGCGTGCGCCTGCGCGTAGGGTTTGGCGCCCTTGAAGCTGGGCAGGAAGCTGTGGTGGATGTTGATCGCGCGCCCGGCGAGCGTGCGGCAGAAGTCACCCGACAGGATCTGCATGTAACGCGCGAGCACCACGAGATCGATGCCCTCGCGCGCGATCAGCGCTTCGATCTGGCGTTCTTGCGTGCGCTTGGCGTCGGCGTCGCGGCCGTCGGCGAGCGGCAAGTGGTGGAAGGGCACGCCATAACTGGCCGCGAGCGCGGCGAAGTCGGTGTGGTTCGACACGATCGCCGGGATCTCGATCCCGAGTTGCCCGCTCTTCCAACGGAACAGGATGTCGTTCAGGCAGTGGCCGAAGCGGCTCACCATCAACAGCACACGCGGCCGCTGGGCGACGGCGTGGAAACGCGCGTCCATCTGGTGCTGCTGGCGCACGTGCGCGAACAGGCGCTCCAGCGCCGGCACGTCGGCCAGTTGCGGTGCCGCCAGGAAGTGCACACGCATGAAGAACAGGCCGGTGGCGTCGGCGCCTTCGACATCACCGAACTGCTGCGAGTCGATGATGTTGCAGCCGGCCTGGTAGAGCAGGCCCGAGACGGCATAGACGATGCCGGTGGTGTCGCGGCACGACAGGGTCAGGATGAATTCTTGCTCGCGTGGCATCGGGCTCCCCAGGAGCGCCGAATTGTAGGGAGGCCTCAGGGTGTAGCGGCCGCAGCGGCCGCCGGCAGCGTGACGCTGAAGGTCGAGCCCACGCCCGGTGTGCTCTGCACATCGATGCGGCCGTTCATCAGCTGGACCAGGCTGCGTGTGATGCTCAGGCCGATCCCGGTGCCCTCGATGCGGCTGCCTTCGTGCACGCCACGCTGGAAGGGCTCGAAGATCTGGCCCAGGTCTTCGGGCGCGATGCCCACACCCGAGTCGATCACGTGCAGCGTCACCGAGTCGCTGCCCTCCGGCGCGACCCTGAGCTCGACCGTGCCGCCGGGGCGGTTGTACTTGACGGCATTCGAGAGCAGGTTGAGCAGCACCTGGCGCAGCCGGGTGCGGTCCGCCAGCGCGGCGAGCTCAGGTGCGTAGGGAGCGGAGGCCATCGCCACACGGACGCGGCGCTGGTCGGCCTCGGCCTGGATCAGCGGCAGCGCCTCGGAGACCAGCGTGCGCAACGGCACCGGTGCGAGCTGAAGCGCCAAGCTGCCCGACTCGATGCGGGTCAGGTCGAGCAGATCGCCGATCATCGACAGCAGGTGTTCGCCCGCCTCGCGGATGAGCCGCACGCGCTTGCGCTGGGTTTCGGCGAGCGGCGCCGAGCGGTCGATCTCGAGCAGCTGTGCGAAGCCGAGCACGGCGTTCAACGGTGTGCGCAACTCGTGGCTCATGCGCGACAGGAACTCGGTCTTCGCGCGGTTGGCGGCGGCCGCGGCGACGGCGCCGCGGCGCACGGCTTCGAGCTCGCGCATCTCCGTCACGTCCTCGAAATGGCCGTGCCAGGCGACGCTGCCGTCGGCCTCGCGCTGCGGCGTGGCGGCACCGACGACCCATCGCATCGCGCCGCCGTCGCGCAGGATGCGGAACTCGTGGCGCCACTCGCTGAGCTTGCGGCGCGAGCGGTCGATGCTCTCGGCCATCGGCTTGCGGTCCTGCGGCAGCACCACGCTGTAGAGCGCCGCCGCATCGTGCAGCAAGGCGGCGGCGCTGACGCCGAAGACCGCGCCCAGGCGCTCGCTGACGTAGCCGAATCGGCCGGCGCCGCCGGTGTCCATCTCGAAGCGGAAGAGCACTCCGGGTACATGGCGTGCGATCTTCTCGAGCCGTGCCGCGGCCTGCGAGAACTCGACTTCGATCGCGCGCTTTGCAGTGATGTCGGCCTGGATGCCGACCATCCGCCGTGGCCGGCCGTCGGCATGCCACTCGACGATGCGCCCGCGTTCGAGGTACCAGCGCCAGCGGCCGTCGGCGGCCTTGATGCGGTAGGCGTGTTCGTAGACGCTGTCCTGCCCGCGCGCATGGCGCAGGTACGCGGCGTGGTTGGCCTGCAGGTCATCGGGGTGGATCAGGCAGTTCCAGGCACGCTGCGTGATGCCCTGGGCGCCGGCGGGGTAACCCAGCATCTCGAGACCACGGTCGATGTCGCCCAGGCGGTCGCTTTCGATGTCCCAATCCCAGACGAAAGTCCCTACGCCCTCGAGCGCCGAGCGGATCATCGTGACCAGGTTCGCCGCGCCGGTCCCGGGCTGTGCCTGCGCATCGTGCAGCAGCAAGGCGGCCAGGGCCGGCTGCAGCGGGTCGAGCATCGCGGCCACTTGCGCCGGCTCGGCGGCAAGCTCGAGCGCCAGGGTTCCCACGCCTTGATCGAGCCGTGTCAGCGGCAGCACGATCCAGCCGTGTGCAGGGGCGCCGAAGGCGGCGTCGGCAGCACCGATGTGCCAACGGACGCGGCCCCCGCTGTCTTGCGCCCGCAGCGCGCAGCGGCACGCGAGCAGGTCCGAGAGGGCGTCGAGCGCCCGACGCAGCGTGTGCTGTGCGTCGCTGCGATTCAGGTGGTCGAGCAGCGCGTCGTGGGCGATCGAAAGCAGGGCCGCAGCGTGCGGGCCCTCAGGCGCCCGCGCAGCCGGGTTCAATGGGCGTGGACCTTTTCACCCGCCTTCAGGCGGTAGACCGTGCCGCAGTAGGGGCAGCGCCCCTCGCCCGTGGTCGTGACGTCGATGAAGACCTTGGGGTGGCCGCTCCAGAGCGGCATCTTCGGATTCGGGCAGAAGGTGACTCCGGGGCCCTGCAGGTCTCTGGCCAACAGTTCGACCGCCACTTTCAGTTCACTCATCTCGGCCCCCATCACACCGCGGTCAACCATTCGGCGTACTTCGGATTGCGGCCGTTCACGATGTCGAAGAAGGCGGCCTGGATTTTCTCGGTGATCGGGCCGCGCGATCCGGCACCGAGTTCGATCCGGTCCAGCTCGCGAATCGGCGTCACCTCGGCCGCGGTGCCGGTGAAGAAGGCTTCGTCGCAGATGTAGACCTCGTCGCGTGTGATGCGCTTTTCGACCAGCTTGAGGCCCAGGTCCGAGCAGATCGCGAAGATCGTGTCGCGTGTGATGCCGTTCAGCGCGCCGGCCGAGAGGTCGGGTGTGTAGACGACGCCCTTCTTGATGACGAAAAGGTTCTCGCCCGCGCCTTCCGACACGAAGCCGCTGGCGTCGAGCAGCAGCGCTTCGTCGTAACCCTCGTCGGTGGCTTCCATGTTGGCCAGGATCGAGTTGGTGTAGTTGCTCACCGCCTTGGCCTGCGTCATCGTGATGTTGACATGGTGGCGCGTGTAGCTGCTCGTCTTGACGCGGATGCCGCGCTTGAGACCCTCTTCACCCAGGTACGCGCCCCAGGGCCACGCTGCGACCATCAGGTGGACCGTGTTGCCCTTGGGGCTGACGCCGAGCCGCTGGTCGCCGATCCAGGTGAGCGGGCGCAGGTAGCAGCTCTCCAGCTTGTTCACCCGCACCACCTCGCGCTGCGCGTCCATCACCTGCGCCGGTGTGAAGGGGATCTTCATGCGCAGGATCTTGGCGCTGTTGAAGAGGCGTTCGGTGTGTTCCTGGAGGCGGAAGATCGCCGTGCCCTGCGCCGTGTTGTAGGCGCGCACACCTTCGAAGGCGCCACAGCCGTAGTGCAGCGTGTGGCTCAGGACGTGGATCTTCGCGTCGCGCCACTCGACCAGCGCGCCGTCCATCCAGATCTTGCCGTCGCGGTCGGACATCGACATCGTGTTTCCTCGCAGTGCGCCCGGTGGCGCGGAGAGCCGAATTTTATGCCGCGCGCTCGCGGGCCGGTCCGCGGCAGGCGACGCCATGTTCGTATCTTCGGCGCAGTGCACGAGCCGGGAAACCCCCCGCGTTCGCGGGGAAACGGGCGTGAACTAAGCCACAAACCCCTTGGTCGGGGGAAGACGGCTCGAGGCGGCATCGACACCATGGGTCCAAGGCAGCAAAGCACCCCGCGCTTCTGTGATCGACAGCCCGCTGGAGCCGCAACTGCCCATCAACCTTCCAAGGAGTCTTTACATGAGTGGTTTTCAGTTGAACAAGCTTGCAGGTGCCGCCGCGGTGGCCCTGATGGCGCTGTCGGCAGCGCCGGCGATGGCCGACGCACCCGAGGTCTGGTCCTGCGGCGACCTGTCCTTCGAGGCCGGTGCGGTCAGCTACGTAGACTGCAAGGGCGCCTTCGCGCCGCCGCCGAACGACACGGTGGCGGCAGTGAACGATCTGATCTTCACGCCCGACGTCACGGTCGTCTACCAGTACAAGGACAACAACACCGGAGTTGGCTCCGACGTGTCGCAGATCGACTTCGAGCAGGGCGCCAACGGCGCCGGCTCGCTGACCTTCGGCGTCGCACTCACCGACCCCTTCGTGATCTCGGTCAAGCTGGGCCAGCGCTGGTCGGCCTACCTGTTCGACCTCGACGTCAGCGCCGGAACGACCTGGGACTTCGCCTACGCCGGCGAGAGCACCCAGGGTCTCGGCCTGTCGCACGGCTCGTTGTTCACGGGCGAGCTGGTGACGAACCCGGTGCCGGAGCCCGAGACCTACGCCCTGATGCTGGCCGGGCTGGCCGCGGTTTCTTTCGTGGCGCGCCGCCGCAAGAGCGCGAAGTAAGCGCTGCGATCGGCCCCCAACCCCGCTTCGGCGGGTTTTTTCGTTTTGGGAACGCCGTTTGCTCCATGCCGTTCCTGACACAACCGGTGACACAAACGCAACCCCTCCCCCGCGAACAGGGGGTCGCATTCAAGCGAACGAAGTGCAGGATACGGTTCTGTGCCCGACCTGATGCGTGGGTGTGCTGAATTCCCTTGACATGGAGTACCTGACATGAACCTATCCTCGATTTCCGCAGCCGTGATGTCGCTGGCCGCCCTGGCCGCGGCCCCGGCGATGGCCGCCGACTGCAACCCCAGCGTAGAGGACGGCGGCCCGACCGGAATTCCGTCGTTCAGCGACCTCTCGGTGCCCGGCGGCGTGATTGCGTGCGCTGGTTTCGTCGAGGGCAACCTCAACAGCGGGAACCCGTTTGACCTGGCCACCGTGCAGGCACTGCTGGCGAGCCCGGCGTGGGTGGGCTACGGCCTTTCGACAACGGGCCGGATCGAGCAGATCGATACCAGCACGTCGCCGATCGACTTCGCGACACCGCTGTCGGGTCTGACCCTGGTCGGTTTCCACTGGGGCAACTACGGGGGCAATAGCAACCCCGCCGGCAACGTCAGCGCGCTCTACCTCTTCGATGCCGGAACCTCGCTCGACACCTTCGGCATCACCCAGACGCAAGGCCTGTCGAACGCCGCCATCTGGGTAGTGGGTGAGGCGCCGGTGCCGGGCATCCCCGAACCCGAAACCTATGCATTGATGCTCGCGGGCCTCGGCGCAGTCACCTGGGTGGCACGCCGCCGCCGGCGGGCCTGAGTCCTCGGGCGTTGCGTAAAAGCCCCGCCTTGGCGGGGCTTTTTTTTCGTGTGCGCGATCAGTTGACCGTCACGGTGGCCGTCGCGTTCGCGGAGCTGCCGGCGCCGTCGAAGGCGCGCACGCGCAGGGTGTGGCTGCCCTTGGCCACCTTGCGCAACTGCCAGGTCGCGCTGTACGGCGCACCCGTGTCGCTCGCGATCAGCTTGTCGTCGACATAGAACTCGACCCGGGTGATCCCGGATCCGCTGCCGCTCGCGTTGGCGGCGAACGTCACGCGGTTGCTGCTGAGGGTGCTGCCCGCTGCCGGGGAAGTGATCGCCACGGTGGGCGGTGTCGAGTCGACGACCACCGCGTAGGTGCCGTGGGCGGTGGCCGTGGCGCCCGACGTGTCGGCTGCACGCAGGTCGATGCCGTGACTTCCCGCGCCGACGCTGGTCGACGGGGTGACGGTCCAGTTGGTGCTGGCGGTGGCGCCGGCGGCGACGCTCAGGCTCGCCGGCACGCTGCCGCCGAAGCCGGCGGGCAACACCTGCGCAAGTGAGATGCTGGACGATCCGCATGCGGCCGTGTTGTTGTTCTTTACCGAGACCCCGTAGGCACGGCTCGCGCCGGGGGTGCCGGACTGCGATGCCGGGCTCAGCGCCACGGTGGGGGCGCTGCGGGTGCACACCGCGCCCGCCATGGTGACGCCGACGGTCGATGTGTTGCCTGCCAGGCCCTGGTGCGTGAAGGTGATGCCGTTGACGCTGTCGCTCCAGCTCTGGCCGACCTGCAGCGCCGCCATCAGCGTCGTCTTGGCCGGCAGCGTGCCGCTGGCCTTGGTCACGCTGACGGCGTTGATGTAGCTCGCGCCGAGTGTGCTGTCGAGGCCGATTGCCTGGCGCAGGCTGAGGTGGTACCACTCCTTGGTGTCGGGTTTGTAGATCCGCATTACCTGCGGGCTCGTCGGTGCCGCCAGCTCGAGCGCGTCCAGACCGAAGGAGCCGCCGCCCGTGACATCGACGACGGTGCCGGGCGCCATCCAGCCCGCCATGACGCGGTTCGCGGCGTTGTGCAGCACGGTCTTCGCGCCGCCCATCGGATCGCTGCCGTCGCCGTACTCGGCGCTCGGCGTGCCGGCGTGGTGGAGCGAGAGGTTGTGGCCGAACTCGTGCGAGTACACGCCGGTGGCGGCGCAGGACTGGACCCACGACTGGCGACCCGGCATGTAGGCGAGCCCCGACCAGCCGCAGGTTCCGTTCGACGGTGTCACGTAGTTCACGCGCGCGTACTGCGAGGGGTCGATGCCGGCGGCGCGCGCCGCGGCCTCGGCCGCGCTGGCCCAGCCGCTGTAGTTGCAGCTGCCGGCAGCGCTGTAGTTGATCGTGTAGGGACCCACGGCCTGGCCCGAGAACGAGACCTGGTTGCGCGACGAGTTGCGGTAGTTGGTGTTGACCGTGGCGCCGGTGCTGCCGAAGACGCGGTTCTGCACGTCGGCGGCGGTGCAGGTCAGCGCCTTGTCGTTGAAGTGGGCCAGGATCGTCAGCGTCTTCTGGTCGCCCTTGACGATGGCGGTGGTACCGACCGTGCTAGGGCTGCTGCCGCTGCCGTCGGCGGCCACCAGCACTGCGCGCTTGTCGGTGACGACCAGCTGGCCGTCGAGCTGGGTGCCGTTCAGGCTCACCTTGCGCCCGACCCAGCCCAGCATGTCACGCTCGCCGGCCAGTGCATCGGCCAGATGCAGTTGAAGGCGCTGTGCTGCGTTGTCGTCCACGTGAAGGAAGAACTCCTGCTTCGAGCGCCCGCGTTCGAAGTCGTCGCTGACGATCGCGACCACCGTGCCTGCGGCGCGGACTTCGCGCTCGACGAGCGCCTGCACTTGCGCCGGAAGGCGGTCACGCACCGCCGCGGGCAAGAAACGCGATGCCGCGACCTGGGGGCTGCGTGTCAGCAGCGCCAACAGGTGTTCGCGGCGCTGGGTGGCGACCTGCACCAGCTGGGCCGTGCGCTGCGAGCGCTGCGCTGCGGGCGTGGTCTCCCATTGACGCAGCGTTCGCATCAGGGAGTCGCTCATGCCGACGACGGCCTGGTCGTCGCTCAGGGTTTCGCCGACATGGCTGGCCGCGGCGGTGCCGCAAACGGCGAGGCCCAGGAGGGCGGCGGCCACGCGGGGGCCGAGCGCAAAGTGAAGGCGGGGGGGTCGCAGCATGGAGTTCCAACGTTGAGGCCGGACGTCGAAGTGCGTCCGTGCACCCAATCTATCGGCGCTCACGCCGGCCCACGTAAGCCGATGTGTCCGGCACGGAAGCGGTGTCGCATGGTGTCGGCCCGCTGCGGCGTGATCTTTTCACGCCCACCGGCGCGGGCGCTTCAGTCGGCCGCGGGCGCCGCGCGCTCGAGCGTCCAGTGCGTGACGCGACCGTTCAGGAGCGACACCTGCACCACGTCGCCGCTGGCGTCTGTCCACTGGAACCGTTCGGGTTCGTCCCCCACTCGCAGGCCGAGGCTGCGTGTCAGCGGCAGGATCTCGATCAGGCGCATGCCCTCCTTGAGCTTCGAGTGCAGCATCACCGCGCTGGCCACATGCCCGACCGGCGACTGGCCCGCGTTGCGCATCACGCGCAGTGTGCGGCTGAACTGCAGCAGGAGCCAGAACACGACCACGGTGAGCGCCAGCGCGACGCCCGGCCAGCCCCATTGCACAAAGCCCAGGGCCACCGCCGCGACGGCGAGCGCCCAGCCGATCCACGCACTGTTTGCCACGCTCACCCCCGATTCAAAGATTGCGCACGATCTCGATCGCCTGTTCGATGCGCTCGACGGCGTGGATCGTCAGGCCCTCGATGGCCTTCTTCGGTGCGTTCGCCTTCGGCACCACGGCGACGCTGAAGCCCAGCTTGGCGGCCTCCTTCAGCCGCTCCTGCCCGCGCGGCGCCGGCCGCACCTCGCCTGCCAACCCGACTTCACCAAACGCGATGAAGCCGCGCGGCAAAGCGCGCCCGCGCAGCGAGCTTTGAATGGCGAGCAACACCGCCAGGTCGGCCGCCGGCTCCCCGATGCGCACGCCGCCGACCGCGTTGACGAACACATCCTGATCCATGCAGGCGACGCCGGCGTGGCGGTGCAGCACCGCGAGCAGCATCGCGAGGCGGTCGCGGTCGAGGCCCACTGACAAGCGGCGCGGGCTCGGCCCGCCGCTGTCCACGAGCGCCTGGATCTCGACCAGCAACGGGCGTGTGCCTTCGAGCGTGACCATCACGCACGAGCCCGGCACCGGTTCGCCGCCGTGGGTCGAGAGGAAGATCGCGCTCGGGTTGCTCACACCCTTCAACCCGCGTTCGGTCATCGCGAAGACACCGATCTCGTTCACCGCGCCGAAGCGGTTCTTGATCGCACGCACGAGGCGGAAGCTGGAATGGGTGTCGCCTTCGAAGTACAGCACCGTGTCGACGATGTGCTCGAGAACACGCGGGCCGGCGAGCGCCCCCTCCTTGGTCACGTGGCCCACCAGCACCATCGAGACGCCGCTGGTCTTGGCCAGGCGCGTGAGCTGCGCCGCACACTCGCGCACCTGTGCCACCGAGCCGGGGGCCGAGGTGAGCTGCTCTGAATAGACGGTCTGGATCGAGTCGATGACGCAGAACGCAGGCTGCTCGGCATCGAGCGCAGCGACGATCTTCTCGAGCTGGATCTCGGCCAGCACACGCACCGCGGTGCCGCCCAGCCCGAGCCGGCGCGCGCGCAGCGCGACCTGCGCACCACTTTCCTCGCCGGTGACGTAGAGCACCTTCATCTGGCCCGACATCGCGTCCAGCGCCTGCAGCAGCAGCGTGCTCTTGCCGATGCCGGGATCGCCGCCGATCAGCACCACGCCGCCGGCGACGATGCCGCCGCCGAGCACGCGGTCGAGTTCCTCCTGCCCGGTGGGCGTGCGCGCCATGTCGCTGGCGTCGATCTCGGCTAGTGTCGCCACGGGCTGGCTCTTTGCGAGCGACTGGAAGCGGTTCTTCGCCAGGCCTGGCGATGCCTCGGCGACACTTTCGTCGAGCGTGTTCCAGGCGCCGCAGTGCGGGCATTTGCCGAGCCACTTCGGGCTCAAGCCGCCGCAGTCGCGGCAGGTGAATACGGTTTTGGTGTCGCGCGCCATGCGCCGATTGTGTTGCACCAGAATCGGGGCATGGATTGGTCGACCTGGCTCGCGTTTTTTGCTGCCTCCTGGGCCATCAGCCTGTCACCCGGCCCGGGCGCGGTGGCGGCGATGAGCGCGGGGCTCAGCCACGGCTTTGCACGCGGTTACTGGATGAGCTTGGGGATGGTGCTCGGCATCCTGACCCAGGTGCTGGTAGTGAGCCTCGGGCTCGGTGCGTTGATGGCAGCGTCGGCCAGCGCGTTTGCGGCGCTCAAGTGGGCCGGGGTGCTCTACCTGCTGTACCTGGGCGTGCAGCAGTGGCGTGCGCCGGCGTTGGCCTTGGAGGCGAAGGCGAGCGGGGCGCCGCTCGCGCCGAGAAGGACGCTCGTGGGGCGCGGCTGGCTCCTGAACGCGCTCAACCCCAAGTGCACCGTGTTCATGATCGCCGTGGTGCCGCAGTTCGTCGCCACCGGCCAGCCGCTGCTGCCGCAGTACGCGGCGATCGCGGCGACCCTGGCCTTCACCGACCTGGTGGTCTTTGCCGCCTACACCGGCCTGGCCTCGCGCCTGCTCGGCGCGTTGCGAACGCCGTCGCAGCGGCGCTGGACGAACCGGGTTTTCGGCACGTTGTTCGTCGGCATGGCGCTGTTGCTGGCGACCTTCAGGCGCAGCGGCTGAGCGCCCCCGGTCACTCGCTGACGCGCCCGCGCAGCGACTTCACGCCGCCACGCCGTGCCTTGCCTTCGAGCCGCCGCTGCTTGGAGCCGTAGGTCGGCTTCGTGGCTTTGCGCGGGCGTGGTGGCGTCGCCACGCTGTCGACCAGTGCCTGCAATCGCGCCAGCGCATCGGCCCGGTTCATCACCAGGCTGCGATGCTCTTGCGCCTTGATGACGACCACGCCGTCGCCGGTGATGCGCTGGTCGGCGACCTGGAGCAGGCGCTCCTTGACATCGTCCGGCAACGACGAGGCACGCACGTCGTAGCGGAGGTGGACCGCGTTCGAGACCTT
Organism: Rubrivivax sp.; assembly: GCA_036523095.1. GTDB lineage: Bacteria > Pseudomonadota > Gammaproteobacteria > Burkholderiales > Burkholderiaceae_C > Rubrivivax. The sequence goes on along the minus strand of DATDER010000285.1, from coordinate 1,439 downwards.
GTTGACGTTCTGGCCACCCGCGCCTTGGGCGCGGATGGCGTCGAAATCGACCTCGGCCGGGTCGACTTGCGAACGCCCGGGCACGCCTTACTTCTTGCTCTGCACCTTCTGCACGATGAAGAGCAGAAGGATCGCGCCGACGACCGAAGCGATCCAACCCGCGCCCTCGCCGGCCTGGTACCAGCCCAGTGCCTGGCCAAGGAAGCCGGCGGCCATCGAGCCGCCGATGCCGAGCAGGATCGTCAGCACCCACCCCATCTTCTGTTCGCCGGGCATGACGAAGCGCGCGATCGCGCCGACGATCAAGCCGACGATGATGGTTCCGATGATGCCCATGGTGTGATCCTCCGGTTTCTGGGTGACTGCTTCAATCGACAACACGAACCGGCACGCGCCTGGCCAGCGCACACATCAGCTCGTAACCGATGGTACCCGCAGCATGCGCCACTTCGTCGATCGCGAGCCGGCTCGCCACGCCGCCGACAGCGGGCCCCTCGCCCCAGAGCGTGACCTCGCTGCCGATGCCGGCCGCCGGCACGGCTGTCAGGTCGAGCGCCAGCATGTCCATCGACACCCGGCCGACCGTGACCGTGCGCACGCCGTCCACGAGTACCGCGGTGCCGCTGCCGCAGTGGCGCGGGTAGCCGTCGGCGTAACCGCAGGCGGCGATGCCGATGCGCATCGGTTCCCGGGCCTCGAAGCTGCTGCCGTAGCCGACCGTGTCGCCGGGCTGCAGTTGCTGGGTGCCGATCACGCGGGTGCGCAGCGTCATCGCCGGTCGCAGGTTCCAGTGGGCCGCGTCGTGCTGCGGGAAGTCGGGTGCGCTGCCATAACAAAGGATGCCGGCGCGCACCCAGTCGCTGTGCAAGCCGTGGTGGCGCAGCGTGGCGGCGCTGTTGGCGAGCGACCGCTCTCCCTGCAGGTCGTGTGCCGCGAGGTCGAAGATCGCGACCTGGTGCGCGATGCCACGCGCGCCGTCGGCGTCCGAGAAGTGCGACATCAGGCTGATCTCGTCGACCTGCGGCAGCGCATTCAGGCGCGCCCATGCCGCGCGGAAGGCGTCAGGGCGGAACCCGAGCCGGTTCATGCCGCTGTTCAGCTTGAGGAACACCCGGTGCGGCGCCTGCGTCTTGTGCGCTGCAAGCCAGTCGATCTGCTCCTGGCAGTGCACCGTGTGCCAGAGGTCCAGGCGCGAGCAGCGTTCAAGGTCGCGGGGCTCGAAGCAGCCTTCGAGCAACAACACCGGTCCGCGCCAGCCGAGCGCGCGGATGCGTTCGCCCTCCGCCAGGTCCAACAATGCAAAGCCATCGGCGCCGCGCAGCCCGGCGTAGGCGCGCTCGATGCCGTGGCCATAGGCATCGGCCTTGACGACGGCCCACACCCGCGCGTTGGGCGCGTGCTCGCGGGCAAGCCGCAGGTTGTGCGCGAGGGCGCCGGTG
>DATDER010000284.1:0-2552 GCA_036523095.1 Rubrivivax sp. | reverse complement strand
TGGTTCCAGTCGGTGACCACGTCGGCATGGGCGACGAAGGCCGCCAGCGACGCAGCCGCCAGCAGGCCGCGCGGCCCGGTTCTTGTTGCACTCATGGCGCCTCCTGAAGCAAGTGAACGATCGTGATCCCACGGGGCGGCCGGCACAAGGCTGCGAAGGTAGGGGGCGGTTTCATCGGGCTGTGGCCGGATTCACGCCGGGCATTTCCGCACTCGTCGCTTCGCCGCGCATGCTGCGGGCACGCCTCACAGACTGCGCGCACGGCAAGGGTGAATGGTTCGCCTTCTGCCGCCACCACGGAGCAGCGAACACCATGTCATCTCACCGCATCCGCATGTCCATGACCCTGACCGCCGCCGCCTGCAGCCTGATGATCGGCGCCTGCCACGACGACGACGAGGACGAGGAACCGGTCGACGTGCCGGTCACGATCACCGTCACCGGCCCCAACGCGGTGTCGTACTGGAACGAAGTCGCCACGACGACGGTCAACGTGCCGGCGTCTGCCGCCGGCGTCGGCACCGCCGAGGAACAGCGCCCCAACACCAGCATCGACCTCGCGACGGTGCAGGTGGCCGTCTACGACGCCGTGATCGCGATCGCCGGCACCCACCGGCCGTTTGCGATCACGCCCACTGCGCCGACCGCGGGCGCTTCGCAGGAAGCCGCCACCGCAGCAGCCGCCTACCGGGTACTGCTCGGGCTCTTCCCCAACCGCACCGCGCAGTACCAGGCCGCCTACGACAACTTCCTCGCGACCCTGCCCAACGACAACGCCAAGACGCTGGGCCTGGCGGTGGGCGCGGAAGTCGCGGCCGGCATCCTGGCGCTGCGCGCCAACGACGGCCGCATGGTCACGCTCGCGCCGTACGTGCCCGGCACCGCTCCGGGCCAGTTCCGCGGCCTCAACCCAGTCGGCCGGCCCAACCCCTTCGTCAAGCCCTTCGTGCTGACGTCGAACTCGCAATTCCGCGCGCCGCCGCCGCCAGCGCTCGACAGCGCGACCTACGCGGCCGACGTCAACGAGACCGCGGCGATGGGTTCGGCCACCAGCACCACCCGCACCGCCGAACAGACCGAGATCGCGCGTTTCCATACCATGCCACCACCGCTCTTCTGGCCGCTCAACATGCGCAACTTCGCGATGACCAGCAGCAGTCTTGCGGAACACGCACGGGTGATGGCGATGGTCTGGGTCACGCAGGCGGATGCCGGCAACGCTTGTTTCGACTCGAAGTACCACTACCAGACCTGGCGACCGACGAGCGCGATCACGTTGGCCGATACCGACGGCAATGCCGCCACCACCGCCGACCCGGCGTGGGCGCCCGTCGTGCCGACGCCGAACCACCCCGAGTACCCGGCGGCGCACAACTGCGCCACCACCGCGACGGCAGAGATCCTGCGCAGCTACTACGGCACACCGAACGTCACGTTCACGATCAGCAGCAGCGTCACCGGCACGACGCGTCAGTACACGACACTGCAGTCCTTGGTCGACGAAGTGGCGGTCGCGCGCATCGCCGGCGGCATGCATTTCCGTACCTCCACCGCAGCCGGAGAGGCGCTGGGCAGGAGCGTCGCCGAATGGATTGCCGCGAACGCCTTCAAGCCGAAGTAGCCGCGCAGCTTCAAGGCCCCGACCAACGTTCAGAGCGGGCTCCCGTGCAGCGGAGCCCGCTTCTCTTTTGCCGAACTTACATCTGCCGGAACAGGTGCTCGTGCCCTTCGCTGACGGCGAGTTTTTCGCTCCGGGCCTTGAGCTTGACGCTGATGCGGCCGCGAAAATCGCGCGACACGCCGGCGATCGCGTTCGCGTTCACGATCGTCGAGCGGTGGATCGGCCAGAAGCAGCTCGGGTCGAGCTGCTCCTGCAGTTCCTTCAGCGAACGCCGGATCAGCGCGTCGCCGGTCGCGGTGACGACCCGCGTGTACTTGGTGTCGGACTGGAAGTAACAGACCTCGTCGACGGTGATCAGCCGCACCTCCTGGCCCTGCGAAGCGTTGATCCAGCGCAGGTGCTCGCGCACCGGCTGCGCGGCCGCCAGCTCCTGCAGCAGGCCGCCCAGCGGCAGTGGCGCCGCCTGCAGCCGCTGCTTGACGCGCCGCACCGCGGTCGCCAGCCGGGCCGCGTCGTAGGGCTTGAGCACATAGTCCACCGCGCCCTGCTCGAAGGCCGCGATGGCAAAGGCGTCGTAGGCGGTGACGAAAACGATGTGGCAGCGCCCGTCGGCCTGGCGCGCAACCTCCAGGCCGGTCAGGCCGGGCATCTGGATGTCGAGGAACAGCACGTCGGGGCGGTGCTGCTCGAGCAGGAGCAGCGCCTCGATGCCGCTGCTTGCGGTCGCGACAACCTTCAGCTCGGGCCAGAGCAGGGCCAGATGGCACTGCAATTCCTCGCGCAGGACGGCTTCGTCTTCCGCGATCAGGGCGGTCGGTGCGGCCATGGCTGGGTCTCTTCAATCGGCTTCAGGACTTGCCCGCACCCGGCTTCAGCTCGATCAGCAAGGCGTGGAAGTTGCGACCCGAGATGTTCTCGACTTCGTGGGTCT
>DATDER010000283.1:0-19652 GCA_036523095.1 Rubrivivax sp. | reverse complement strand
CCTTCGGTGGGCGTGGCGATCCCGAGGAAGATGGTGCCGAACACGAGGAAGATCAGCACCAGCGGCGGGATCAGCACGAAGGTCACCTGCTCGGTCAGGCGCGAGAGCAGGCCGATCTTGAAGAACTTGTTCACCAGCGCCAGCGCGAGCGCCAGCAAAGACGCCACCGTCATCGACAGGATGAATATCTCGTCGCCCGGGGCCGGTAACTCGCGCCCTACGAGGGGGTTGATCACGCTCTGGTGGACTTTCGACCAGGCATACCCGACCGCACCGCAGATGAGGAACAGGAACAGCAGCGAACGGTGCCCGCTCGCGCCGTCGGGCTCGCGGTAGATTCGCGCTTCGACCGGCAAGGCCGGCACCCAGTGCGGCTTCAGGATTGCCACCACGGCAACGAACGCGAGGTACAGGCCGACGAGGATCAAGCCCGGTATCAGCGCGCCGGCGTACATGTCACCGACCGAGCGGCCGAGCTGGTCGGCCAGCACGATCAGCACCAGCGAGGGCGGGATCGCCTGCGCGAGCGTGCCCGACGCGGTGATGGTGCCAGTGGCGATGGTGCGGTTGTAGCCGTAGCGCAGCATGATGGGCAGCGAAATCAGCCCCATCGATATCACCGCGGCCGCGACCACGCCGGTGGTGGCGGCGAGCAGCGCGCCGACCAGGATCACTGCAATCGCGAGGCCGCCACGTACCGGGCCGAAGACCTGGCCCACGGTCTCGAGCAGGTCCTCGGCCATTCCCGAACGTTCGAGGATGATGCCCATCAGGGTGAAGAACGGGATCGCCAGCAGGGTGTCGTTCTGCATGATGCCGAAAACCCGCAGCGGCAGCGCCTGGAACAGGTTGCCGCCAAACAGGCCCGCTTCCATGCCGAGGAAGCCGAAGAAGAGGCCAGTGGCGGCCAGACCGAAGGCCACCGGAATGCCCGACAGCAGGAAGACAAACAGCCCCACGAACATCAGCGGGACGAAGTTTTGGGCCAGGAAAGAGGCTTCCATCGCGTCAGCCCCCCGCCAGCTTCTTGGCCGCCGCGGCGGCGAGTTCTTCGGCGAGCAGTTCCTCGTCGCTCTTGCCTTCTTCGACGCTCATCGGCTCCGGACGCAGGCCGCGCAGGTAGGCGATGCGCTTGACGAGTTCTGACAGTCCCTGGATGAAGAGAAGTCCGAATCCGACTGGCATCAGCAGGTAGGCCGGCCAGCGGATCAGCCCGCCGGCGTTCTGCGACATCTCGCCCGAAGACCAGGCGCCGCTGAACAAGGGCCAGCTCAGCCACACCATGATCAGGCACAGCGGAAGCAGGAACACGATGATGCCGGCCACGTCGATCCAGGCGTTGGCGCGTTTGGACAGCTTGGACGAGATGAAGTCGATGCGCACGTGCACGTTGCGCATGAACGCAAAGCCCGCGCCGAGCAGAAACACCCCGGCAAAGAGGTACCACTGGATCTCGAGGAAAGCGTTCGAGCTGATGTTGAACGCCTTGCGGATGATGGCGTTGCCCGCGCTGATGAGCACCGAGCCGAGCACCAGCCATCGGATCGTCTGGCCGATCAGATTGCTCAGTGCGTCGACGCCGGCAGAGAAGTTGAGTAAGGCACCCAAGGTATTGCTCCATCGTGTTGGGCCGTGCTGCGGTGCCGCACCCCGGCACCGGCATCGCTCGACTCCGCGTACGTGCACTGTAGGCCACGTTGGCCGCGCCGGCGTTGCATCTGGCGCGCCAGGGACGTCGGGCAAACCCGATGTTCCGACTCAAAGATTGCTGGCGGCCACGAACAGGCGGGTGGAACGTGCGCCGCTGCGGCAGAAGGCGAGCAGGGGGCGCGGCAACTCGGCCAGCAACTGCGCCATCGCGGCAATCTCCTGCGGCGACTGGTAGCCCCCCGCCACCGGCAGGAAGCGGTACTCGAGGCCGGCCGCCTTGGCGGCCGCCTCGATTTGCGCGCTGGTGGGCTGGTCGGGACCGCCTTCGAAGTCCGGTCGGTTATTGACCACGCTGCGAAAGCCGGCCCGCGCCGCTTCGGCCATGGCCTCGGGGCCTAATTGCGGGGCCACGCAGACATCGGCGGCAATCGCCTGGTAGGGCAAGGTTGTGCTCATGTCGCAAGCCTACTTCGACAACGCCTGTTTCACCGCCGCGGACATCAGGCCCATGTCGACCTTGCCGGCCAGTTGCCCCTTGGCCGCGGCCATCACCTTGCCCATGTCACCGGGCCCGCTGGCACCGAGTTGTGCCACGATCGCGGCCACGGCCGCCGTGATCTCGTCGGATGAAAGCCGCTGCGGCAGGTACGCCTCGAGCACAGCCACCTCGGCGGTCTCCTTGTCGACCAGATCGGTGCGGCCGGCCTGGTTGAAAGCGGCAATCGAATCCTTGCGCTGCTTGATGAGTTTGTCGACGAGGCCGATCACCGCGGCGTCGTCGAGCACGATGCGCTCGTCCACCTCGCGCTGCTTGCAGGCGGCCAGCAGCATGCGGATCGTCGACAGGCGCGGCGCGTCTTTCGCCCGCATCGCGGCCTTCATGTCTTCGGTCACGCGGTCCTTGAGGCTCATGTTCTGAACTCCTGAGTCAATTCGAGAAAGCAAAAAGCCCGCAGCGGTGGCCCGCGCGGGCTTTGTCGTTGCGCTGGGCGGTGTGCCTCAGTACATCTTCTTTGGCAGCTGCATGCTGCGCACGCGCTTGAAGTGGCGCTTGACGGCCGCAGCCTTCTTGCGCTTGCGCTCGGAGGTCGGCTTCTCGTAGAACTCGCGCGCGCGCAGTTCGGTCAGCAGGCCGAGCTTTTCGATCGTGCGCTTGAAGCGGCGCAGGGCTACATCGAAGGGCTCGTTTTCTTTGACGCGAATCGTGGTCATGTACGTGGTTTGGGGTTTGTCGGCAAAGACGACGATTCTAGCCCGGATTCGGGTCGATTGCCAAGGTGGCTGCCAGACCCTGTGCACAGGCCCAGGCGCCGGCCCAGGCCCACTGGAAGTTGTAGCCGCCGAGCCAGCCCGTCACGTCGACGACCTCGCCGATGAAATGCAGGCCGGGAACGAGCTTGCTTTCCATCGTCTGTGAACTGAGCTCGCGCGTGTCGACACCGCCCGCCGTGACCTCGGCCTTGCGCCAGCCCTCGCTGCCCGAGGGCAGCGGCTGCCACTGCGCCAGGCTCTGCGCCAGGCGCGCCAGGTCTTTGTCGCGCACCTGCGGCATGGCCACATCGGCGGGCAGGGCCAGCCTGGAAAGCCAGGTCTCCGACAACCGCTGCGGCAGGTGCAGTGCGAGTTCATTGCCGAGCTGGCGCCGCGAACTGGCCTTCGCCGTCTGCAACCTACGCTGCAACGATGCCTCCTCTGCAAAGGCGATGCGCAACGGCTCGCCCGCACGCCAGAAACTCGACGCCTGCAGCACTGCCGGCCCGCTCAGCCCGCGGTGCGTGAACAGCAGGTCTTCGTTGAAGCGACCCCGCGGCGTCGCACCACCGCCGGCTTCGATCTGGACCGCGCAGGACAGGCCGGCCAACGGCGTGAACGCCTGCCAGGACGCAGGGTCGAACGTCAGCGGCACCAGCGCCGGGCGCGGATCGATCACGCGGTGGCCGAACTGGCGTGCGATGCGGTAGCCGAAGTCAGTTGCGCCGATCTTCGGGATCGACAGCCCGCCGGTGGCGATGACCAGGCTGTCCGCGCACACCGGGCCGTTGTCGGTGTCGAGCGCGAAGCGGCCTGCGCCCGCGTTGCTGCGCACGCCATGCACCTTGCACGGCTGCCAACGCTGCACCCCACCGGCGCCGCACTCTTCCAGAAGCAGCGCGATGAGTCGTTCCGCGGAGTCGTCACAGAACAGTTGCCCGCGGTGCTTCTCATGGAAGGCGATGCCGTGGCGTTGCACCAGCGCGATGAAGTCCTGCGGTGTATAGCGTGCCAGTGCCGATCGGCAAAAGGCCGGGTTGTCGGACAGGAAGTTGGCCGGCCCGACGTCGCGGTTGGTGAAGTTGCAGCGCCCGCCGCCAGAGATGCGGATCTTTTCGGCAACTTTGTCGGCGTGATCGATCAGCAACACACGCAGGCCCCGCTGCCCGGCGACGCCGGCGCAGAACAGGCCCGCTGCCCCGGCTCCCGCAATCACGACATCAAAACGTTCCATTGCGGCGGATTATCGGCACCGCGCCAAGCGCAACCGGGTCGCCGGGCGCCGCGGAGATGCCCTCGCCAGAGCGCGAGCGCGCAGCTTCACCGATGATGCGGGACCTGGGGCCGCTCCAGCCTCAAGTTAGGGGTCGGGTTGCCGAAGGCTGATCCAGGCTATTGATCAGATCCGGTACGACCCCCAAGATGTGCCCACCGCTGCGGCTCCCGCCCAACCCGGGCCTCTATCCGCCGAACCAACGATGTTCTCCCACGCACCCACCATGGACGTAGTCCCCGACGCGGCCCTGCAGCTGACACCGGCGTTGTCTGCGTTGTTTTCGGCTGTGCTGTCGCGCCAGGGTGCGCTGATGTCGGTCAAGGATGCGGCGACTGGCCGCTATCTGCACGTCAATGCAGAGATGGCGGCGTTCCTGGGTCGGACCCCCTCATCGTTGCGCGGGGCCCTCGACGCGGAGCTCTTCGACGCCGCGGTGTCGACCGCCTTGCGCGCGGCCGAACAGACCGCCCTGTCGCAGCGCGAGCCGCTCGTGAGCGACCATCGTCTGGAGATTGGCGGGCGGCGGCACGAGTTTTCGGTGCTGCGTCTGGCCACGCCACCCGACGCCGCCGGGCACCGCTACCTGTGCAGTGTCTGGACCGACCATGGCCCGGCCAAGATGAAGGATGCGCAGTTGCGCACAGCGCTCGAACAACTCGAGATGGAGCAACGGGCCAACGAGTCGCTGCGGCGCGAGTTGAAGGACCAGGGGCTGCGCGACGCCGCTTCGGGCCTCTACACACGATCGCACTTCGATGACCAGTTGCGGCGCGAGGTCGATCTCTCGACCCGCGAGCACCGCGAGTTCTCGCTCGTCCTGATCGACATCGACCCGCCGGGCGACGCGGTGCGGTCCCACGGTGACGCCGCGAAGACACGCATCTTCGATGCCATGGGGCGCTTGCTGCGCGGCAACACACGCGCCATGGACGCTTCGTGCCGGGTCGATGGTTCGCGCTTCGCGGTGCTCCTGTCGGGCGTTGGCCTGGCCACTGCGCACTCGCGCGTAGAAGGGCTGCGCCGCCAGTGCGCGACCCAGATCGTCATGCTCGACGCGCAGGAACTGCGCTTCACGGTGTCCATGGGCGTGGCGAGCTTCCCGCACACAGCGCATTCGCAAGACGAGTTGCTGGCAGCCTGTGAAGGCGCGTTGGCCGAGGCGCGCCGCCGCGGCGGCAACCACGTCACGCTGGCGAGCATCCGATTCGAGCCGAACTGAAGCGCGCTAGAGCAGGGCGAGCACGGCGCGCCATTCGTCGGCGCTGACGGGCGTGATCGACAGCCGGTTGCCCCGTTGCAGCACCCGCATGCCGGCCAGCGAGGGCTCGGCGCGCATCTGCGCCAAGCTCAGCAGTCGCGTCTTGCGCAGCAGGCGAACATCGATCTGCAGCCAGCGCGGCGCTTCGGATGCAGACTTCGGGTCGAAGTACGGGCTTGCCGGGTCGAATTGCGTCTCGTCGGCGACCGGAGGGCCTGCCACCTCGGCCAGCCCGGCGACACCGGGTTCGGCGCAGGACGAATGGTAAAAAAGCACCTTGTCGCCCGGCTGCATCAGATCGCGCATGAAGTTGCGTGCCTGGTAGTTGCGTACACCGGTCCAAGGCAGCGTGCGCTGCGGTGCAGCCGCCAGATCGTCGATCGAAACCTCGCTCGGCTCGCTCTTCATCAGCCAGTGTTTTTGCATGGGGGCGACCGTGTCCGCAGCGAAGGTGTCCGTTGCGACCCGTGAGCCGCATTCCTGAACCCAGGGGAAGTTCAGGTGGGCGAGGTCAGCAGGGCTTCGGGTTCATCTGACGCGAGACGATCACACCAGCCCTGCGATGTTCCAAGCCCTAGCTCAGAGAGCATCGGTTCAAGGAAATATAAAGCCCACAGATCACAACGGACCAAAACATTCTAGGCCCGTCGCCCGCCTTTCGCTGTGGCGAATCGTGGCTTTTCAACGCACGCGCCGAAGCATCTCAAAGCAGGTGGCCGTCGTCGCCAATGGCGGCGTCGAGTTTGTGGATGAGCGCGCCCAGGTCCACGGCGTCGATGTCGCCGCTGCCCTGGGCTGCAGCCGCCGGCCGACCGGCGAGCTGGTAGGCCAGATTCAAGGCTGCGAGCACGGCGATGCGCTCGCGCGCTTTCACCTTGCCACCGTCGCGGATCGCGCTCATCTCACGGTCCACCGTCGTCACCGCGGTGCCGAGCAGCGCCTCGCCGCCCTCAGGGCAGCCGAGGATGTAACCCTGGCCCAGGATCGTGACTTCAACCTGTTTCATGCGGCGCCCCCTCGTTCGGCGCTGTCTGCCGGCAGGCGTTCGAGAAGCGCGTCGATGCGCAAGCGGGCCGCACTCAGGCGTGATCGCAGACTGTCGCGCTCGGCGGCCAGGGCGCTGACCTCCTGCGTGAGCAGGGTGTTCGTGCGTTTCAACTCTTCGTGCCGCAGCACGAGACGATCGACACGGTCGGCGAGTTCATGGAACTGGGTCATGAGGCGGCCACCTTCTCGCGCAGGATTGTAGGGGCCGCTCAGGGCTTCGGCAGCGATGCAAAGTCACACCAGCGGCGCACTTCGCAGACCTCACAAAGGGGGCGGCGCGCCTGGCAGACGTAGCGCCCGTGCAGGATCAGCCAGTGGTGGGCGTCGGCTCGGTACCGCGCCGGCACGCGCTCATGCAGCGCCTGTTCGACCGCGGCCGGGTTGCGGCCGCGCGCCAGACCGGTGCGGTTGGCGACGCGGAACACGTGGGTGTCGACGGCGAAGGTCTCCTCACCGAAAGCGCAGTTCACCACCACGTTCGCGGTCTTGCGGCCGACGCCAGGCAGCGCTTCGAGCGCAGCGCGCGAACGTGGCACCTCGCCGTCGTGGCGCTCGATCAGCAGGCGGCAGGTTTCCACCAGGTTGCGTGCCTTGGTGCGGAATAGGCCGATGGTGCGGATGTGCGCTTCGACCCCCGTGACACCGAGCGCCAGCATGTGCTGCGGCGTGGGCGCAGCGGCGAAGAGACCGCGCGAGGCCTTGTTCACACTCGAGTCGGTGGCTTGCGCCGACAACAGCACCGCGGCGAGCAGCTCGAAGACGCTGGTGTACTCGAGCTCCGTCAGCGGTTGTGGGTTGGCCGCCTTCAAGGTCGCGAAGAAGGCCTCGATGTCAACCGGGGTCATGTGCCGGAGCCCCGTCTTGCGCGCGCTAGAGCGGCGTCGACGACCGCCTGCTTGCGGGCGAGCGCCTGCGGGTCGTCGAGGCGACTCGCCGCAGCCAGGTCCGCCAGCTTCTGAGCTGCCTTGGTAGCCAGACGTTCGTCGCTCTCTTGCTGGTCGCGCGCTGTCCGCAACTGATGAAAGGCATAGCGCGAGCGCGCGGATTCGGCTTGCGCTTCGCTCCACGCGGCCCATCCGGTGGCGGCGCCGGTCACGGGCACGAGCTGGATGCAATCCACCGGACATACCGGCACGCACAGCTCGCAACCCGTGCACTGCGCGTCGATCACCGTGTGCATCGCCTTGGCAGCCCCGACGATGCAGTCGACCGGGCAGGCCTTGATGCACAGTGTGCAGCCGATGCACCACGCTTCATCGATCACGGCGAGCAGCCGAGGGCCTTCGCGGCCGTTGGCGGGGTTCAGCGCGAGCGCCGGCTGCCCCGTCGCCAGCGCGATGCGGTGGATGCCTTCATCACCGCCCGGCGGACACTGGTTGATCGCAGCTTCTCCCGAAGCGATCGCGTCCGCGTAGTGGCGGCAGTCCGGGTAGCCGCAGCGTGTGCATTGCGTCTGCGGCAGCAGCGCGTCGATGCGGTCACCCGCCTCGCTCGGCGCTGCGGCGGGTTTCATCGCCGGGCGCGAGGGGCCTTGCGTGCCGGCGCCTTGGTTTCCGCGTCCGTGTCGAAACGCGTGATGAAATCGCGCACGGTGGGGTAGACCTTGTCGCGCCAGCGTCGGCCCGAGAAGATGCCGTAGTGTCCAGCCCCGACGGCGTCGTAGTGAAAGCTGCGGTCCGTGGGGATGCCGGTGCACAGCTCGTGCGCCGCACGCGTCTGGCCGGCGCCCGAGATGTCGTCGAGCTCGCCTTCGATCGTGAGTAGCGCGGTCGTCTTGATGTCCTGCGGCTGTACCAGCGTGCCGCCGACCTTCCAGGTGCCGTTGATGAGCGCGAATTCCTGGAACACCGTCTTGATCGTGTCAAGGTAGTACTCGGCCGGCATGTCGAGCACGGCGTTGTACTCGTCGTAGAACTCGCGGTGCGAGTCGACGCTGTCCCCGTCACCGCGCACCAGATCGAGGAAGTAGTCGTAGTGCGAGGTCATGTGCCGGTCGGGGTTCATCGCGACGAAGCCCGTGTGCTGCAGGAATCCGGGATAAACCCGCCGGTTGGCGCCCGGGTAGTTCATCGGCACGCGGTGGATGACGTTGTTCTCGAACCAGTTGTGGCTCTTGTTGACGGCCAGGTTGTTGACCGCGGTCGGCGACTTGCGGGCGTCGATCGGACCCCCCATCATCGTCATCGACCTGGGCGTGCGTTCACCCGCGCTCGCCATCAGCGACACCGCCGCCAGCACCGGCACGGTCGGCTGGCAGACCGAGATCACATGCACGTCGGGGCCGGCCAGGCGGATGAAATCCTGCACGTAGGCCACGTAGTCGTCGAGGTGGAACGGCCCCGCCTCCAACGGCACCATGCGGGCGTCGGTCCAGTCGGTGATGAAGACCTTGTGGTCGTGCAGCAGACTCTTCACCGTGTCGCGCAACAGCGTCGAATGGTGACCGGACAGCGGCGCCACGACGAGCACGGTGGGCTGCGTCTTCATCCGGACCAGCGCCTTCGGGTCGTCGGTGAATCGCTTGAAGCGCAGCAGGCGGCAGAAGGGCTTGGTGAGGGCTACCTGCTGCTGCACGGCGACCTCGACCCCGCCGACGGTCGCGGCCGTGATGCCGAACTGCGGCTTCTCGTACTCTTTCGCCAGCCGGTGCATCAGGTCCAGCCCCGCCGACACCCGCCCGGCCATCGGCGAATGCGAGAACGGCGACAGCGGGTGGCTGTAGAGCTTGGCCGATGCGCTGGCAAATTCCGAGAAGGGCGCCATCATGGCGCGTTGGGTTTCGTAGAGCTGATAGAGCATCGCGGGTTCCAGGCAAGAAGGTCGCGGCGCAGCAGGCGTTAAGCCGCTCGCCGACTCTACCGAATGTGACACGAATTTTGCTGCACTGCAGCAGGCAACGCAATCCAACTGCATTTCAGCGCAGTTTGGTGCGCCCGGACACGGGCAATTGCCCCGATATCGGGCGCGGGCCCCCTACATCACGCTGACGATGCCCTTGACGACAGCTCCCAGGTTGGCGTGGTTCAGGGCAGCGACGCAGATTCGGCCCGAATCGACCCCGTAGATGCCGAACTCGCTCCGCAGGCGCTGCATCTGCTCCTTGGACAGCCCGGAGTAGCTGAACATGCCCTTCTGGCGGGTGATGAAAGCGGTGTCCATCGTGGCGCCCGCGGCCGCGAGCCCGTCGGCAAGGGCGCGGCGCATTTCCCTGATGCGCAGGCGCATGCTGGCGAGTTCTTCCTCCCACAGTCGGCGCAGTTCTGGCGTCGTCAGCACGGTCGCCACCGCCTGTGCACCGTGGGTGGGCGGGTTGGAGTAGTTGGTGCGCACCATGATCTTCAGCTGCGACAGCACGCGGGCGGCCTCGGCGGCGTCGGCGCACACGACGCTGAGCGCACCGACACGCTCACCGTACAGCGAGAAGCTCTTGGAAAAGGAGGTCGACACGAGGAAGTCGACACCCGCGGCGAGAAACTGCTGTACCACGGCGCCGTCTTCGGCGATGCCTTCGCCGAAGCCCTGGTAGGCCATGTCGAGGAAAGCGACCAGGCCACGCGACTTGACCGTGGCAACGACCTGCTCCCACTGGGCCGGCGTGATGTCGCAGCCGGTCGGGTTGTGGCAGCACGCGTGCAGCACGACGACGCTGCCGGCCGGCGCGGCCGAGAGGGCGGCGAGCATCGCGTCGAAGCGGACTCCCCTCGTGGCGGCGTCGTAATACGGGTAGGTGTCGACCTCGAAACCGGCCTGCATGAAGAGGGCGCGGTGGTTTTCCCAGCTCGGGTCGCTGATCAGCACCTTGGCCGTGGGGTTCAGGCGTTTCAGGAAATCGGCGCCGACCTTCAGCGCCCCCGTGCCACCGAGGGCCTGCACTGTGGCGACGAGGCCCTTGCCCACGGCGTCACTCTCGGCCCCGAAGGCGAGCTGCTGCGCCGCCTTGTCGTAGGCGGCGATGCCGTCGATGGGGAGATAGCCGCGCGGCTTGGCGGCGGCGACGAGTTGCCTCTCGGCCGCAGCCACGCAGGCCAGCAGCGGCAGCTTGCCGTTGGCGTCGAAATACACCCCCACGCCGAGGTTGACCTTGGCCGGGTTCGGGTCGGCAGCGAACTGCTCGTTCAGACCCAGGATCGGGTCGCGAGGGGCCATCGCGACGTTGGCGAATAGGGACATGGAAGGCTTTCTCGGTGGAGCCGGGGCGGGGCTTCGGTGCAGGCGGCCGCGCGGTGCGCTACGCTGCCAGGTTGCTTCCCAGAAGCGCACCGATTTTAGGATGTCCCCGATGGCCGAGCTTTCCGAGGTCGAACCCGCCCCCGCCGTGGGCGAGTTCGTCGCCTTCCCCGATTCGCCTTTCCAGCTCTTCCAGCCGTATCCGCCGGCGGGTGACCAGCCGGCCGCGATCGACCAGCTCGTCGAAGGGCTGAACGAGGGCCTGAGCTACCAGACGCTGCTTGGTGTCACCGGCTCGGGCAAGACCTTCACGATGGCGAATGTGATCGCACGCATCGGCCGCCCGGCGATCGTCTTTGCGCCCAACAAGACGCTCGCGGCGCAGCTCTACAGCGAGTTCCGCGAGTTCTTTCCGAAGAACGCGGTCGAGTACTTCGTCAGCTACTACGACTACTACCAGCCCGAGGCCTACGTGCCGCAGCGCGATCTGTTCATCGAGAAGGACAGCTCGATCAACGAGTACATCGAGCAGATGCGCCTGAGCGCCACCAAGAGTCTGCTCGAGCGCCGCGACGTGGTCATCGTGGCGAGCGTGAGCGCCATTTACGGCATCGGCAGTCCGGCCGACTACCACCAGATGGTGATGACGCTGCGTGTGGGTGACAAGGTCGGCCAGCGCGACGTCATCGCGCAGCTGATCCGGATGCAGTACACGCGCAACGAGACTGACTTCTCGCGTGGCACCTTCCGCGTGCGCGGCGACACGATCGACGTCTTCCCGGCCGAGCACAGTGATTTGGCGATCCGGATCGAGCTCTTCGACGACGAGGTCGAATCGCTGCAACTCTTCGACCCGCTCACGGGCCGCATCCGGCAGAAGATCCCGCGCTTCACGGTCTACCCCAGCAGCCATTACGTGACGCCGCGCGAGCGGGTCGTGAACGCGATCGAGACGATCAAGGAAGAGCTGCGCCAGCGCCTGGACGAATTCGTCAGGGCCGGCAAGCTGGTCGAGGCGCAGCGCCTCGAGCAGCGCACGCGCTTCGACCTCGAGATGCTGCAGGAGGTCGGCCACTGCAAAGGAATCGAGAACTACACGCGCCACCTCTCGGGCGCGAAGCCTGGCGAGCCGCCACCCACGCTGGTGGACTACCTGGCGCGCGACGCGGTCATGTTTCTCGACGAAAGCCACGTGCTCATCGGCCAGTTTGGCGGCATGTACAACGGCGACCGCGCGCGCAAGACCACGCTCGTCGAGTACGGCTTCCGACTGCCCAGTGCGCTCGACAACCGGCCGCTGAAGTTCGAAGAGTTCGAAGGCAAGATGCGCCAGAGTGTCTTTGTCTCGGCGACGCCCGCGGCCTACGAGCAGCAGCATGCGGGGCAGGTCGTCGAGCAGCTCGTCCGTCCGACCGGGCTGATCGACCCGGTGGTCGAGGTGCGCCCGGCGTTGCGCCAGGTCGACGACGTGTTGCAGGAGATCCGCGACCGGGTCGAGGTCCAGGAGCGGGTGTTGATCACCACGCTGACCAAACGAATGGCGGAACAGCTCACCGACTACCTGACCGAGAACGGTGTCAAGGTGCGCTACCTGCACAGCGACATCGACACCGTCGAGCGGGTCGAGATCCTGCGCGACCTGCGCCTGGGCGTGTTCGACGTGCTGGTCGGCATCAACCTGCTGCGCGAGGGGCTGGACATCCCGGAGGTGTCGCTGGTGGCGATCCTCGACGCCGACAAGGAAGGATTTCTGCGCTCCGAACGATCGCTGATCCAGACCATCGGCCGGGCGGCGCGCAACCTCAACGGGCGCGCGATCCTGTACGCGGACAAGGTGACCGACTCGATGAAGCTGGCGATCGGCGAGACCGACCGCCGGCGCGCCCGCCAGGTCGAGCACAACCTTGCCCACGGCATCACGCCGCGCAGCGTGGTCAAGCAGGTGCGCGACATGATCGACGGCGCGGTGTCGGACAAGTCCGCCAAGGACGACTTGAAGAACGCCCGGGCCGCCGCCGAGGTCGAGGCGATGAGCGAAAAGGACCTCGGCAAGCGCATCAAGCTGCTCGAGAAGCAGATGCTCGAACACGCACGCAACCTCGAGTTCGAGAAGGCCGCTCGGGTGCGGGACCAATTGGCCCTTTTGCGTGAACAGGCTTTCGGAGCGCCCGGTCGGGACACCAACGTGGTGCCTTTGTCCACCCCATCTCCGGTGCGGCCTTCGTTCTGACCAGCCGGATTGCGCGTTTGTCTAGAACAAATCGGGGGAACTTTCGCGGGCTAACTTGACCGAATCAGTGGGTTACCGCTATAGTTGAGCAATCCAGTAGGAATACTGGTCGGAGTGGGTCAACAACCCGCTGGGAGCGTTCGAGCGGTAGCCGAAGTGTTCGCCCAGCCACATCCAACCGCCGCCGAAAGGTGGCCAGGAGTTCCCCATGCGTCTGACCACCAAAGGCCGATTCGCCGTCACTGCCATGATCGATCTCGGGCTGCGCTCGCACAACGGGCCGGTCGCGCTCGCCGCCATCAGCCAGCGTCAGCAGATCTCGCTGTCCTATCTCGAACAGTTGTTCGGCAAGCTGCGCCGGCACGAGCTGGTCGAGAGCACACGCGGTCCGGGCGGCGGCTACTCACTGGGCCGCCCGATGGCCGAGATCACGGTCGCGGACATCATCGTCGCGGTCGACGAGCCAATCGACGCCACCGGTTGCGGCGGCAAGGAACATTGCATGGGTGAAGACACAGGCAAGTGCATGACTCACGACCTGTGGACCGCCCTGAACACCAAGATGATCGAGTTCCTCGACTCGGTATCTCTGAAGAAGCTGGTCGACGAACAGCTGTCGAAGGGCGTCTCGATCGAAGAGGCGCCGATCAAGCGTGCGATCTCGTCGCAGCCGGTGGTCAAGCCGATCAAGATCAACGCGCCCAACTCGGTCTTCGCCCTCGGCACCGCGTTCGCCAAGTAAACCAACCCCGCTTTTCCGATGACCCCGCACTTCCCGATTTACCTGGACTACGGCGCAACGACGCCGTGCGACCCGCGTGTCGTGGACGCGCTCGTGCCCTGGTTGCGTGAGCACTTCGGCAACCCCGCGTCGCGCAGTCATGCCTGGGGCTGGGAGGCCGAAGAAGCGGTCGAGAAGGCGCGTGCCAACGTCGCCAGTCTGATCAATGCCGACCCGCGCGAGATCGTCTGGACTTCGGGCGCCACCGAGAGCATCAACCTCGCGATCAAGGGCGCAGCAAATTTCTACAGTTCGCGCGGCAAGCACCTGATCACGGTCAAGACCGAGCACAAGGCGGTGCTCGACACCATGCGCGAACTGGAACGCCAGGGCTTCGAGGTCACCTACCTCGACGTCCAGGAAGACGGCCTGCTCGACCTCGACAAGTTCAAGGACGCGCTGCGCAAGGACACGATCCTGGTCTCGGTGATGCTGGTCAACAACGAGATCGGGGTGATACAGGACATTCCGGCGATTGGCGCGATGTGCCGCGAACGCGGCATCATCTTCCACGTCGACGCCGCGCAGGCGACGGGCAAGGTTGCGATCGACATCACGGCGCTGCCGGTCGACCTGATGAGCCTGGCCTCGCACAAGACCTACGGCCCCAAGGGCATCGGCGCGCTGTACGTGCGGCGCAAGCCACGGGTTCGGCTCGAGGCGCAAATGCACGGCGGCGGCCATGAACGTGGCATGCGTTCGGGCACCTTGCCCACCCACCAGTGTGTCGGCATGGGCGAGGCCTTTCGCATCGCCAAGGCCGAGATGGGCGGCGAGATCGAGCGCATCCGCATGCTGCACCACAAGCTCATCGCCGGGCTGACGCAGATCGAGCAGGTCTTCATCAACGGCCACCTCGAACGGCGCGTGCCGCACAACCTGAACATCTCGTTCAACTATGTCGAGGGCGAGTCGCTGATCATGGGTGTGAAGGGTTTGGCGGTGTCCTCGGGCTCGGCCTGCACCTCGGCCAGCCTCGAACCGAGCTACGTGCTGCGCGCGCTGGGGCGCAGCGACGAACTCGCGCACTCGAGCCTGCGCATGACGATCGGGCGTTTCACGACCGAAGCCGAGATCGACTACGCCATCAGTTCGCTGCAGGAGCGTGTGGCCAAGCTGCGCGAACTCTCGCCGCTGTGGGACATGTACCGCGACGGCATCGACATCAGCGCCATTCAATGGTCCGCGCATTGAGCGCCACTACACAGCAGACACAGGAGCAACACCATGGCCTACAGCGACAAAGTCATTGACCACTACGAAAACCCGCGCAACGTCGGCGCCTTCGAAAAGGGCGACGACTCGGTGGGCACCGGCATGGTCGGCGCGCCCGCCTGTGGCGACGTGATGAAGCTGCAGATCAAGGTCGACCCGGCGACGGGTCTGATCCAGGATGCACGCTTCAAGACCTACGGTTGCGGCTCGGCGATCGCCTCGTCGTCGCTCGTCACCGAGTGGGTCAAGGGCAAGACGCTTGACCAGGCGATGACGATCAAGAACACGCACATCGCCGAGGAACTCGCGCTGCCGCCGGTCAAGATCCATTGTTCGATCCTGGCCGAGGACGCGATCAAGGCGGCGGTGCAGGACTACAAGGCCAAACACGGCGAGCCGGCCACTGCTGCCGTCGACACGGCCGCGGTGCACTGAGGTCCGGATGGCCGTTACCCTGACCGAAGCCGCCGCGCGGCATGTCACACGCTACCTCGCTCGCCGTGGGAAGGGCGTGGGCGTGCGCCTGGGCGTCAAGACCACCGGATGTTCGGGCCTGGCCTACAAGCTCGAATACGCCGACGACCTGGCACCCGAGGACATGATCTTCGAGGACCACGGCGTCAAGGTGCTGGTCGACCCGAAGAGCCTGCCGTACATCGACGGCACCGAACTCGACTTCGTGCGCGAGGGCCTGAACGAGGGCTTCAAGTTCCACAACCCGCGCGAGAAAGACCGCTGCGGCTGCGGAGAGTCCTTCCGCGTCTGACTGTCGGCCGCGTCGTGCCCGAGGCGCGGCCCTGGAGCCGCGCTTCTGCGTTCAAAACGGCTGTCGCTCTTCATGCCACCACCCGCAGCGATGAAACTTGGCGACGACGACTTCACCCTCTTCGGGCTCGCGCAACGGTTCGAGATCGACCGCAGCGCTCTGGACGAGCGCTGGCGTGCCCTGCAAGCCGAAGTCCACCCCGACCGCTTTGCCGGCCAGGGTACGGCGGCGCAGCGGGTCGCGATGCAATGGTCGGTGCGCGTGAACGAGGCGCATCGCCGCCTGAAGGACCCGCTGACACGCGCCGCCTACCTCTGCGAACTGCGGGGCGCGCCCGTTGCGGCTGAGAACAACAACGCGATGCCGGCCGACTTCCTGCACCAGCAGATGGCCTGGCGCGAGGAACTCGACGACGCCGCAGACCCTTCGGCGCTGCAGCGCATCGACGCCCGGATCGGCGCACAAGAGCAGGGCCTGATGGCGCAGTTGAAGACGCAGATCGACGATCGGCCGGACATGCCGGCGGCGGCGCAATCGGTGCGTGCGCTGATGTTCGTGAAGCGCTTTCGCCAGGATATCGATCGCCGCCTCGAAGCGCTGGAAACCTGATACCGAGAATCCGATGGCTCTGCTGCAGATTTCAGAACCCGGCCAGTCGCCCGACCCGCACCAGCGCCGTGTCGCGGTCGGCATCGACCTGGGCACCACACATTCGCTGGTAGCGGCCGTGCGCAACGGCGTTGCCGAGTGCCTGCCGGACGGGCAGGGGCGCACGCTGCTGCCATCGGTGGTGCGCTACCTCGAAGGACCGGGCCGGCAGATCGGATTCGAGGCCCGCGCGGCGCAGGCCGAAGACGCCGAGAACACGATCGTGTCGGCCAAGCGCTTCATGGGCCGCGCGCTGCTTGATATCGCGGGCCACGAGAAGCTGCCTTATCGTTTTGTCGACCAGCCGGGCATGCTGGCGCTGCAGACGCGCCAGGGCGTGAAGACGCCGGTGGAGGTGTCGGCCGAGATCCTGGCCACGCTTCGCCAGCGCGCCGAGGACACCTTCGATGCCGATCTCTACGGCGCGGTGATCACGGTGCCGGCCTACTTCGACGACGCGCAGCGCCAGGCGACCAAGGACGCGGCCCAACTCGCCGGGCTGAACGTGCTGCGCCTGATCAACGAGCCCACGGCCGCGGCGGTCGCCTATGGGCTCGACAACGGCAGCGAAGGGCTGTACGCCATCTTCGACCTAGGCGGCGGCACCTTCGACGTCTCGCTCCTGCGCTTGACCCGCGGTGTGTTCGAGGTTGTCGCCACCGGCGGTGATGCGGCGCTCGGTGGCGACGATTTCGACGACGCGCTGGCGCAGTGGGCGCTGCACCGCGCCGGGCTGGTGACCAAGTCTGCACAGGACCGGCGCAGTCTGCTCGTCGCGGCGCGTGCTGCCAAGGAGGCGCTGACCGACGCACCGCAGGCGACGCTCGCACTGACGCTCGAAGGAAGTCGAGTCGAGGTGCCCGTCACACGCGCCGAGTTCGACGCCTTGTCGCAACCCTTGGTCGCGCGCACGGTCGCCGCGGCGCGCAAGGTGCTGCGTGATGCCAAGGTCGGGCGCGAGGAAGTGCAAGGGGTGGTGCTGGTGGGTGGCGCGACGCGGATGCCGGCGGTGCGTACCGCCGCGGGTGAGTTCTTCGGCCGCGACCCGCTCACGAACCTCAACCCGGACGAAGTCGTGGCCCTCGGCGCGGCGATCCAGGCCCATGCACTCGCCGGCAACGCCGCAGGGGGCGAACTGCTGCTGCTCGACGTGCTGCCGCTGTCGATCGGCCTCGAGACGATGGGCGGTCTTGTCGAGCGCATCGTCGAGCGCAACACGACGATTCCGGTCGCCAAGGCGCAGGACTTCACCACCTTCAAGGACGGCCAGACGGCGATGGCGATCCACGTCGTGCAGGGTGAACGCGAATTGGTCGCCGACTGCCGCAGCCTGGCGCGTTTCGAACTGCGCGGCATCCCGCCGATGGTCGCCGGCGCTGCGCGCATCCGGGTCGAGTTCCAGGTCGACGCCGACGGCCTGTTGAGTGTGTCGGCACGCGAGCAAGGCTCGGGCGTCGAGGCCTCGGTCGTCGTCAAACCCAGCTACGGGCTGGCCGACGACGAAGTGGCGCGCATGCTCAGCGAGGGTTTTGCGAAGGCCGAGGTCGACATGGACGCAAGGCGCCTGCGCGAGGCCCGGGTCGAGGCCGATCGCATGGTGCTGGCAACACGCTCGGCGCTGCGCGCCGACGCCGACCTGCTGGACGCTGCCGAGCGCAGCGTCGTCGAAGCCCTGGTCGCGGCCGCCGAACTTAGTGCGACCGGCCCGGACGCGGCCCAGATCGACGCCGCGGTCGAGGCCCTGGCCCAGGGCACCGAGGCTTTCGCAGCCTCGCGGATGAATCGCGGCATTCGGGCCGCCCTCGCGGGCCGAAAGGTCTCGGAGGTCTGACGCGCATGCCGGTGATCCGCATCCTGCCCAACCCCGAGTTCTGCCCGCTCGGGGACGAGATCGAAGCGCCTCGTGGCACTTCCATCTGCGAAGCGCTGCTCGAAAACGGGATCGCGATCGAACACGCCTGCGAGATGAGCTGCGCCTGCACCACCTGCCATGTCATCGTCAAGGAAGGCCTCGACTCGCTGGGCGAGATGGACGAGGCCGAAGAAGACCTGCTCGACCGGGCCTGGGGACTCACGCCAACGTCGCGCCTGAGCTGCCAGGCCATCCTCTCGGGCGAAGACGTGACGATCGAGATCCCGAAGTACACGATCAACCATGCCAGGGAAAACCACTGAGGGACTTCGGCGCAGCCGAAAGAACCGAAGTGGCTTAAGGCGCAGCCAGAACCACGGGCCAGAAAAGAAGCCCCTCCACCTTGCGGTGAAGAGGCTCGAACCAAGGCGCTACGCCTTGCTGAGGAGATAGACAGACACCGGACGCTGGTGTCGGGTCTTTCAAGCAAAGGCCGTGCCGCACTCAGGTGGTGCGTCCTGGATCGTTGCTCGAGCTCGGCGTCGTTAGACTGCCAAAACCATGAATGTCCTCGGCATCGAAACCTCCTGCGACGAGACCGGCGTCGCGCTGGTCGCGGCGGACGGGACCGAGGTCCCGCATCTGGTCGCGCATGCATTGCATAGCCAGGCCGAGATGCACGCGGCTTACGGCGGTGTGGTGCCGGAGCTGGCTTCGCGCGACCACGTCCGGCGCGTCATCCCATTGACCGAGTCGGTGCTTGCCGGCGCCGGCCTGGCGCCTGGAGATATCGACGTGGTGGCCTTCACTCGCGGACCGGGCTTGGCGGGCGCGCTCCTCGTGGGCGCCGGATTCGCCGCGGCGCTGGCGGTGGCGCTCGGGCGCCCGATGCTGGGTGTGCACCATCTGGAGGGGCACCTGCTCTCGCCGTTCCTGTCTGCGGACGCGCCGGTCTTTCCGTTCGTGGCGCTGCTGGTGTCGGGCGGCCACACACAACTGATGCGGGTCGACGAGGTCGGTGCCTACGAACTCTTGGGCGAGACGATCGACGATGCTGCTGGCGAGGCCTTCGACAAGAGCGCGAAATTGCTCGGCCTGGGTTACCCGGGCGGGCCGGCGTTGTCACGCATGGCCGACTTCGGCGACGCCGCCGCGTTCGCGCTGCCGCGTCCGCTGCTGCACAGCCACGAACTCGACTTCTCGTTTGCCGGGCTGAAGACGGCGGTCATGACCCAACATCGCCGCCTGGGCGGGAGTGTCTGCGAACAATCCCGCGCCGACCTCGCCGCCAGCACCCAAGCCGCGATCGTCGACGTGCTGGTGTCCAAGTCGATGCGCGCCTTGGAGCGCACCGGGCTGAAGCGTCTCGTCGTCGCCGGTGGGGTGGGCGCGAACAAATTGCTGCGCCAGCAGTTGAACGAGCGCTGCGCGGAGCGCGGCACCCGGGTGCACTACCCCGAGCTCGAACTGTGCACCGACAACGGCGCCATGATCGCGCTGGCGGCGGCGAT
>DATDER010000282.1:0-2199 GCA_036523095.1 Rubrivivax sp. | reverse complement strand
GAGCAGCGCGGCGACCATCGCCCAGGTGCCCTGATCGCCGCCCAGCGCGCCGTAGGCCAGCGCAGCGCCAGCGGGAATGCGGATGAAGGTGTGCGCGGTGTCCCAGAGCGAGTCGACCCATGGCACTTTGTCGGCGGCGAACTCGACCATCAGCAAACAGCCGCTGGCCCAGAGCATCGCCGGTTGCTGCAGTACCGTCAGGCCCGGCGGCAGTGAGACCCAGCCCAGATGGCCGGCCATGCCGGTCAGGAAGACCACTGCGTACAGGCGCAAGCCGCTGGCCCATCCGAGCGCGGCTGCGATCGCGAACAGCTGCGTCGTGTCGAGGGCTGCGGTCGTCACGACGGAGGACCCTGCCAGGCCGGTGTGCGCTTGCTCAGGAAACTCTGCACGCCTTCCTTGCCCTCGACGCTGGCGCGGATGCCGGCGATGCGGCGCACGCTGTCGGTTCGCAGCGCCTCGTCGATCGGCCTGCCGGCGAAGTCCTGCACCAGGCGCTTGCAGGCGCGCAAGGCGGCGGGCCCGTTGCCGACGAGCGTGGCGACCACCTCGTCGACCTTGGCATCGAGCGCCTCGGCAGCCACCACTTCGTGCACGAAGCCCAGCGCCTGGGCGCGGGTGGCGTCGAAGCGCTCGGCAGTGATGAAGTAGCGCCGTGCAGCCTGCTCGCCGAGCGCGCGGATCACGTAGGGCGCGATGGTCGCCGGCATCAGGCCGAGCCGGGCCTCGGACAGGCAGAACTGGACGCCTTCTCCCGCCACCAGCACGTCGCAGACCGCAGCCAGGCCCAGGCCGCCGGCGTAGCAGTCGCCGTGGATGCGGCCGACGATCGGCACCGGGCAGCGGTAGATCGTCCACAACATGTCGGCCAGGGCCTGCGCATCGGCGCGGTTCTCGTCCCAGGTGTAATCGGCCATGGTCCGCATCCAGGCGAGGTCGGCCCCGGCGCAGAAGGCTTTGCCGTGGCCGCCGAGCACGATCACGCGCAGCCCGGAGTCCGTGCCGAGCTGGGCGAAGGCGGCCGTGAGCTCGGCGATCACCGTGTCGTTAAAGGCGTTGCGCACGTCGGGGCGGTTCAGAAAAACCTTCGCGATGTGGCGCGTGCGGCTGATGTCGAGGGTGCTGGTCATCGGCTCGTCCGGGTTGGAATCAGTAGCGCCTGGCGGCTTCGTCGAGCATGACTTCGGTGGCGCCACCGCCGATCGCGAGCACGCGGGCATCGCGCCACAAGCGCTCGATCGCTGTGTCGCGCATGTAGCCCATGCCACCATGGAACTGCTGGCAGGTGCCGACGACTTCGTTGACCAGCTCGCCGGTCAACGCCTTCAGCAGCGACACCTCCTGCACCACGTCGTGCCCTTCGGTGACGGCCCAGGCGCAGTGGTACATGAAGGCGCGCGCGGCGCGGGTCTTGGCGTCGAGCATCGCCATGCGCTGGCGGATCGCCTGCTTGTCCCAGAGCGGCGCGCCAAAGGCCTGGCGCTGCATCACATGCTCGCGCGCCAGCTCGAGGGCACGCGTCGAGTGGCCGACGGCCATCGCGGCCAGCGCGATCCGCTCGGTCTGGAAGTTCTTCATCACCGCTCGAAAGCCCTGGCCCTCTTCGCCCAGCAGGTTCGAGGCCGGGATGCGACAGTCGTCGAACACCAGCTCGGCGGTGTCGGAGCTGAGCCAGCCCGACTTCTTCAGCGAACGGCCGACGCTGAAGCCGGGCGTGCCCTTCTCGACCGCGAAGATCGAGATGGCATGCCGCGCGGACCCGGTGCGCGCCGCGATGAAGTAGAGGTCGGCATGCACGCCATTGGTGATGAATAGTTTCGTGCCGTTCAGCACCCACTCATCGCCGTCACTTCGCGCCGTGCTACGCAGACCGGCGACGTCGGAGCCGGCGCCCGGCTCGGTGATGCCCACCGCTGTGACGATTTCGCCGCGCGTGATGCCCGGCATCCAGCGCGCCTGCTGCGCGGGGGTGCCGGCATGGTGCAGGTGAGGGCTGGCCATGTCGGTATGCACGAGCACGGTGATGATGAAGCCGCCGAAGGTCGATTGACTCAGGGCTTCGGCAAACACCAGATTGGTCAGCGCATCGGCGCCGCCGCCGCCGCCGCCGCCGCCGAATTCGGTCGTGTACTGCAGGCCGAGCATGCCGGCCGCGCCCATCTTGCGCAAGACCTCGCGCGGGGTGAAGCCGGCCTCTTC
>DATDER010000281.1:0-2461 GCA_036523095.1 Rubrivivax sp. | reverse complement strand
TGCGCCCGCGTGTGCTGTTCCTCGACGAGCCGACAGCCAGCCTCGACCCCGGCGCGAAGCGCGAGGTGGAGCAACTGATTGCCGGCTTCGCGCAGGAGGGCATGGCCGTGGTGATGAGCACGCACAACCTCGGTCAAGCCAAGCGGCTCGCGACCCGGGTGCTGTATCTCGAAGGCGGGCGCGTGATCGTCGATCTGCCGAACGCCGACTTCTTCAACCAATCGCTGCCCGATGCGGCGGCCGCTTTCGTCAAAGGGGAACTGGGATGGCCAACGTGAAACGTCGAATCTGGGTCGCGGGCCTGCTGCTCGCCTGGGCCGGCATCACGGGCGCGCAGGAGCGCTTCATCGTGATGGCCTCGACCACCAGCACCGAGCAGTCGGGCCTGTTTGCGCACCTGTTGCCGGCCTTCAAGGCGGCCAGCGGGATCGACATCCGTGTCGTCGCCCAGGGCACCGGCCAGGCGCTCGACGCGGCGCGGCGCGGCGACGCCGACGTGGTCTTCGTCCACGACCAGGCGGCCGAGGAGAAGTTCGTCGCCGAGGGCTTTGGCCTCAAGCGCCTGCCGGTCATGTACAACGATTTCGTGCTCGTCGGCCCCAAGGCCGATCCGGCTGGCGTGAAGGGCAGTGACATCGGCGCTGCGCTCGGCAAGCTCGCTGCCCAGGGCGCACCCTTCATCTCGCGCGGCGACAAGAGCGGCACCCATGCGGCCGAGTTGCGCTACTGGAAGCTGGCCAACGTCGATGCCACCGCGACCCCACCGAAGGGCTACCAGGCCTGCGGCTGCGGCATGGGCCCGGCTCTCAATATCGGGGCGTCGAGCAATGCCTACGTACTGACCGACCGCGGCACCTGGCTCAATTTCAAGAACCGCGCCGACCTGGCCATCCTCGTCGAAGGCGACACGCGCCTGTTCAACCAGTACGGCGTGATGGTCGTGAATCCGGCCAAGCACCCGCACGTCAAGGTGGCGCTGGCGCAGACCTTTGCCGACTGGGTCGTGTCCCCGGCCGGGCAGGCTTCGATTGCCGGCTACAAGATCGGCGGCGAGCAGCTGTTCTTTCCCAACGCCGCCAAGTGAAGCGGCGTGAAGTCGTGATGGCAGCACTGGGCATGGTCGGACAGAAAACATGGGCTCAAACCGCCTCACCGGCGCGGGGCGAGTTGGTCGTGCTCGCGGCGGGCAGCCTCCGGCGTGCGATGACGGAACTGGCCGCGGCCTTCGAGCAGGCCGCGCCGGGCCAGCGCGTCAGGCTGGTCTTCGGTGCCTCCGGGCTGCTGCTCGAGCGCATCCGTTATGGCGAGCGCGCGGATGTGTTCGCGTCGGCCAACATGGAACATGCGCAGGCGCTGGTGGCGGACGGCGAGGCCCGCGACGTGCGGTCCTTCGCGCGCAACGAGTTGTGCGCGCTGGTGGCACCGGGCCTGGCGGTCGACAGCCAGTCGCTGGTCGAGAAGATGCTCGATGCGCGCATCAAGCTCGGCACCTCGACGCCCAAGTCCGACCCGTCGGGCGACTACGCCTGGACGATGTTCGAGCGCATCGAGCAGCAGGGGCATGCGGGCGCCTTTCGCACGTTGAGCGGCAAGGCGCTGCAGCTGACCGGCGGCCCGGCGTCGCCGCCGCCACCGGCCGACCGCAATGTCTACGCGGCGCTCGTGGCCGATGGCCAGGCGGATATCTTCATCACCTATTGCACCAATGCCAGACAGGCGCTTAGCGAGCAGCCGCGATTGCAGGTCGTGGCCGTGCCGGCAGCGTTCAACGTCAGCGCGAGTTACGGGATCGCGGTGAACAAGCGCGCGCCGCCCTCGGCCGACGCCTTCGTCGATTTCGTGCTCGGTGCCGCTGGTCAGGCCCTGCTGGTCAGGCAAGGCTTCTCTCCGCCATGAACGGTCGCCGTCGCGCGCTGAGTGCCCTGTTGTGGGCGTGTACTGCGGCATCGGCGCAAGAGCGGGCGGCCGACGCACCACCGGAGCGCATCGTCGGCGACGTGCGCCAGCCGCTGGTCTTGGGCCTGGACCTCTTGCGCAGCTTCGACGCTGCCGCGCAGCGCAGCGTTCGCGTCACGCGCGAAGCCAACGGCCAGCAGCGCGAGACCACGCTGCGCGGCGTAGCCTTGCGCGCCCTGCTCGAACGCGCGGCGCTGGCTGAGCGCGACCGCCTCGACTGGCGCAAGACGGTGGTCGTCGTGACCGCGCGCGACGGCTACCGGGTGGTGTTTTCCTGGCCCGAGTTATTCAACACCGAGGCGGGCACCGCGGTAATGGTCGCCTACGAGCGCGACGGCCAAGCACTGGCCGCGTCTGAAGGGCCATTGACGCTGGAGGCCCCTGGCGACATCAGGGCCGGTCCGCGCCATGTGAAGTGGCTCGAACGCATCGAGGTCCGCATCCTGCGTGACTGAGCCGGGCGTGCGCCCTCCGGGGCAAGGCGTGTAAGCTTGTTCCGGCATTT
>DATDER010000280.1:0-10337 GCA_036523095.1 Rubrivivax sp. | reverse complement strand
CGCCGGCGTTTACGCGCCGGTGAGCCGGCGGCGGGTGTGTCCTCGGTGGGCTCGCTGTCGTCGGCATCGCCGACAGCCGCGTCTTCTTCGACGGCCGCCTTCGGTGCACCGCGCGGGCCCGGCACGCGCCTCGCCTGCGAAGCACGCACGTCCTGCAGCAGCGCCTCGCGCTCTTCTTCGCTGCCGAGCGAGTAGTCCTCCCACCAGTCAGCCAGCTCGACCGGCACTTCGCCGACATCGGCGCGCAAGCGCAAAAAGTCGTAGCCGGCCCGAAAGCGCGCCTGGTCCACCAGCGACTGCGCCGACGCCGGCGTGCGGCGCTCGAATCGCGGTTGCATCTGCCAGATCTCGCGCATGTCGCCAGCGAGCTTGCCGCGCCCGGATATGTCGCCGATGCGGGCATCGAAGACGGCGTCGATCGCCTGCTGCAGCGCCGGGAACGCGGGCTCGGTCGCGCGCAGGATGGTCCAGCGCTCCTGCACGTCGTGCCACAACATGCAGGCCAGCATGAAGCTCGGCGCCACCGGCCGGCCCTCGCCGACACGCCGGTCGGTGTCCTCCAGCGCCAGGCGAACGAAATTCTCGCGTGCAGGGTTCGCGGCCGTCGGCGCCAGGACCGCATCGAGCACCGGGAACACGCCGCGGTCCAGCCCCTGCTTGCGCAGTTCGGCGATGCTGTCGAGCGCGTGGCCGGTCTGCAGCAGCTTGACCATCTCGTCGAACAGGCGCGACGGCGGCACGTTGGCCAGCAGTGCCGACATCGCCTTGATCGGCTTGCCCGTCTTGGGTTCGATCGCGAGGCCGAGCTTGGCCGCGAAGCGCACCGCGCGCACGATGCGCACCGGGTCTTCGCGGTAACGCGCCTCGGGGTCGCCGATCATGCGCAGCACGCCGGCACGCGAGTCGGCGAAGCCGTTGTGGTAATCGACCACGATCTGCGTCACCGGGTCGTAGTACATCGCGTTGACGGTGAAGTCGCGCCGCGCGGCGTCCTCGATCTGCGGGCCCCAGACGTTGTCGCGCAACACGCGGCCGGTGGCGTCGACCACGTGGGTCTTGCCGGCGAGCGCGGCGCGCGATGACTTCTCGCTCCCCGCCACCTGGTCGGCCTCGGCCGATTCGAGCAGGGCGCGGAAGGTCGAGACCTCGATCACCTCGTGGTCGCGCCCGCGTCCGAACACGACGTGCACGATGCGGAAACGGCGGCCGATGATGAAGGCGCGCCGGAACAGCGCCTTCACCTGCTCGGGCGTCGCGTCGGTGGCGACGTCGAAGTCCTTCGGCCGCCGGCTCGCGAGCAGGTCGCGCACCGCACCGCCCACGATGTAGGCCTGGTGGCCGGCGTCCTGCAGCGTGCGCACGACACGCACCGAGTATTCGTCGAGCAGCGCCGGGTCGATGCCGTGCTCGGCCTGCGACAACTCCTTGCGCTGGCCGAGCGGCACCACCACCGGCGCCACTTCGGGTGGCGCAGCGTCGGGCTTGCCGAGCAGGCGCTTGATGAACTTCTTGATCATTCGAAGAGTTTCAGGATGGGCCAGCCGCGCTGCGCAGCGATCTGCGCGAGTGCCGGCCCGGGGTTGGTGGCCACCGGGTGCGTGACCTGCTCGAGCAGCGGCAGGTCGTTGGTGGAGTCGCTGTAGAAGGTGACCGAGTCGAAGTCGTCGAGGGCCTGCCGGCGCGCGGCAAGCCACTCGCGGACACGGGTGATTTTGCCTTCACGCAGCGCCGGCACCCCACGAACTCGGCCGGTGACACGGCCGGAGGGGTCGCGCTCGAGGTCGGTCGCGATCAGATGGTCGACCCCGAACGCAGCCGCGATCGGCCGTGTGATGAAGTCGTTTGTCGCCGTCACGACCACGAGCGTGTCACCCGCTGCGCGATGGCGCTCCACCAGCGCCCGCGCCGGATCGCGAATCTGGGGACCGATGACCTCGTCCATGTAGCGGGCCGACATCGCGGCGATCTCGTCGTCGGCCCGGTCGCGCCAGGCGGCGGTGGCAAAGCCGATGTAGTCGTCCATGTCGAGCCGGCCGGCCTGGTAGGCGGCAAAGAACTCGTCGTTGCGCCGGCCATGCTCTTCGGCGTCGGCCCAGCCGATGCGGACCAGGAAGTCGCCGAAGGCATGGTCGGAGTCGATCGGCAGCAGCGTGCCGTCGAGGTCGAAGAGGGTCAGGTTCACGGACCGGCCTCCGGCGCGAGGCCTTCCTCGGCCAGCATCAGCTTGAGCAGCGGCACCGTCACAGCGCGTGCATTCGCGAGCGCGAAGCCATCGAGCCTGTCGAGCAACTGCATCAGGAATTTCGGGTCGCGCTCGAATCGGATCAGCAGATAGCCCATGACCTCGTCGGACAGGAAGATGCCGCGCCGGTCGGCCTCGCGCCGAAGCACGGCGCGTGTTTCGGCCTCGCCCAGGGGTTCGAGCGCAAAGACGTGGCCCCAGCCGATGCGTGAACGCAGGTCGTCGCGCAGCGGCAGGTCGACCGGTGGCACGTCACCCGATGCCGCCCAGGCGAGCGCGTGGGCCTGCGCTTCGACCAGCAGCGCAAAGGCGGCCTGCTGCCGTGCCGCATCGAAGCGCTGCACGTCTTCGAGCACGAGCAGCGACCAGCCGGGGTCGAAGGCCCAGGGGAGCGCGTCGCCGGCGCCGAACCAGCCCGCACGCAGGCCGGTTTCCTGGCAGGCGCTGGCGAGTGCCCGCAACAGGTGGGTCTTGCCCGTCCCGGTGGCGCCCCACAGGTAGATGGGCGCAGCAGGCGGCAGCGCGGCACGCAGGTGGGTGAGCGCGCCCGCGTTCAGGCCGGGCAGGAAGCTGGCGAAGCTGGCGAGCGGCTCGGGCGCGAGGGCGAGCGGGACCTGTCGCATCAGTGCAGGCGCGGGCTGCCGGCACGGCGCAGGCGTTCGAGCCGCTCTCGCAGCGCCGGGGCATCTTCGGCGTCGCCGCAATGGTCGAGATAGACCGCAAGGTCGGCGGCAGCCGCCTCGTCGATCCCGATCTCCGCCAGCGCCAGGCCGCGGTCGCGCCGCTCGTCCCACGCCTGCGGCAGCAGGATCACGAGCCGCTCCTGCACCGCGAGCAAACGGACCCAGTCCTGCGCGCCGCGGTGGACTTCCTTCAGATTGCGCAGCAGCCGCGCCAGCACGTCTCGCGGCGGCGCGGTCTGCAGGAACAGACCGAGCGGGGCTTCGAAATCGCCCACCAGTCCGCGCTGGCGGCGGTAAGGCGTCAGGCGTTCTTCGAGGTCTTCGCGCGACAGGGAGTGGCCGTTGAACGGATCGATGATGACTTCACCGCGCGGCATGCGCAGCTTGACGAGGAAGTGGCCCGGGAAGCTGACGCCGCGCGCGAACAGCCCGGACTGGTTCGCAAATTCGGCGTACAGCAGTGCGAGCGTGATCGGGATGCCGCGGCGCGTGTTGAGCACCTCGTGCAGGTAGCTGTTGCGCGGGTCGTAATAGTCGTTCACGTTGCCCGAAAAGCCCAGTTCCTGGAAGAAGTAGCGGTTCAGGAAGCGCAGCTTCTGCAGCGGCACGGCGTCGACAGGGATGCGGCGCCGCAGCCGCTCGGCCAGCGTGTCCACCTGCATCAGCACGCTCTGGGCGTCGAGCTGCGGGTCCTCGTCCTGGGCGACCGATATCGCCGCCTCGAGCAGCGCGAAACCTGAATCGTCGGCGACGAGCGACGAAAAGTACTGCAGGGGCGTCGGCACCTCGAAGCGAAAACCGCTCACAGCGCGCCTCCCTTCGATGTCAACATGTCCCCAAGTGTAGGCGCTGGGCCCGGCCAAGGCAGGCCTAGGAGCCGCGGCGCGAGAACTGCCGCAGGTTCAAGCCGAGCGCCCGAAGCACCGCGAAGTACAGCGCTGCGACGCCGAGCAGCACCGCCGCCATCAATCCCGCCCGCTGCAGCGGCTGCGACTGCAGGCCGAGCCAGTCGATATGGCGCGCGGCCCAGAAGAGCGCTCCACCGAGCACGCTGCATCCGGCGGCCACGCGCAGGGCGAACGCTGCCCACCCGGGCGCGGGCCGGTAGACACCACGTTGGCGCAGCCCGATCAGCAGCCAGCTCGCGTTGACCAACGCGCCCAGCCCGATAGACAGTGCCAGGCCCGCGTGCCCGAGGGTCGGAACGAGGATCGCGTTCATGACCTGCGTCGCCAGGAGGACGAAGATCGCGATCCGGACCGGCGTCCGGGTGTCCTGCCGGGCGTAGAAGCCGGGTGCCAGCACCTTGACGCCGACCAGTCCGAGCAGACCGACGCCGTAACCCATCAACGCGTGCACCGTGGCCGTGACGTCCAGCGCCGTGAACTTGCCGTAGTGGTAGAGCACAGCGACGAGCGCCTGCGGGAAGACCAGCAGGGCGACGGCACACGGCAACGCCAGCAGCACCGCCAGCCGCAGGCCCCAGTCGAGCATCGCCGCATAGTCGGCGTGATCGTCAGCGGCGCCGGCCCGCGCGAGTTGCGGCAGCAGCACAACCCCGAGCGCGACGCCGAGCAGCGCGGTCGGGAACTCCATCAGCCGGTCGGCATAGGTGAGCCAGGAGACGGCGCCGACCGCCACATGCGATGCGATCTGGGTGTTGATGAGCATCGAGATCTGCGCCACCGACACCCCCAGCAGCGCCGGCGCCATCTGGCGCAGCAGGCGCGACACCCCGGGGTGCGCCCAGGCGGCGCGCACCGACGACGGCGCGATGCCGATGCGCGGCAGCAGACCGATGCGACGCAGCGCCGGCACCTGCACCGCCAACTGCAACAAGCCACCCACCATGACACCAATCGCCACGCCCAGGATCGGCTCGATGCCGTGACGCGCCAGCCAGGGCGCGAGCCAGATAGCGCTTGCGATCCAGCACAGGTTCAGCAACACCGGCGTCAGCGCCGGCACGGCAAAGCGGCGCCAGGTGTTGAGGATGCCCGCGGACAACGCGACCAGCGACATGCACGCGATGTAGGGGAACATGACACGTGTCATCAGGACCGCAGTGTCGAGCTCGGCCAGTCCCGAGGCCATCAGCCAGACGACCACCGGCGCGGCGACGATGCCCAGCGCCACCGTGGCCAGCAGGGCCCAGAACAGCACCGTCGTGACGGCATCGACGAGGCGGTGCGTGGCCTCGTCGCCTTCACGGGTGCGGGTCGCCGCCAGGATCGGCACGAAGGCCTGAGAAAAGGCGCCCTCGGCAAACAGGCGCCGTAGCAGGTTCGGGATCCGGAAAGCGACGTTGAACGCGTCGGTGAGCGCGCTGGCGCCGAAAGAAGCCGCCATCAGCTGTTCGCGCACCAGGCCGGTGACACGCGACAGCAGGGTCAGCAGCGACACCGTCGAGGCGGCCTTGAGCAGATTCATCGAGAGGGCGACTGCGGGGTCACCGGGTGCGGCGCCGACGGTTTGCGGTCAGGGAGTGGCGCCGGATTATAGGCAGGCACCTCAGTCACCCGTGACGGGAGCGGCGCATGCTGCTATACTTGAAAGTCTTTGCCCCATCAACCTGAACCGTAGCCCATGGCCACCTCGTCCAAAGCCAAGAAGAAGACCGTCCGCCTCGCCTCTGGCCGCAAGCGTGCGCGTCAAGACGTCAAGCTCAACGCGCACAACTCGTCGCTGCGTTCCAAGTTCCGCACCGTGCTCAAGAACATCCAGAAGGCCGTGACCTCGGGTGACAAGAGCAAGGCGACCGACCTCTTCAAGTCGGGCCAGGGCGTGATCGATTCGATCGCCGACAAGGGCTTGTTCCACAAGAACAAGGCCGCGCGCCACAAGAGCCGCCTGGCACAGAAGATCAAGTCGCTCGCCGCAGCCGCCTGATCCGCGCCGCGCGCAAGACAAGGGCCTGCACTGCAGGCCCTTTTGCTTGGTGCGGGCTCATCGGGGTGGCGGCGGGCCATCTGGCAGCGCGCACGCCTCGACAACCTGCAACTGGTTGTCGCGCGCGAAGTTCATGACGAAGTCCCAGGCCATGACTTCGATGTCCCGGAGCTCTTCGCTCACGATCACGCACTTGACGCCGTTCACCAGGCGCGGCACGCAGTACGGCGAGTAGCCGATATGGGACGCGATGCCGCCCGGCCCGCCCGCCGGCCGAAAGCTCGACATCGCACCAGCCAGCCGCTCGGCCCAGTCGCTGGGCCTGAAGGGCCTGCCGTCCAGGGTCAGTCCCTGGATGAAAAGCTGTCGGGGGGATTGGGGTTTCATCGGTATGGGGCCCAACGCGGCACCGGCGGGTCCCACCGGAAACCACGCGGGCCAGAACGCCGATTCACCCCATTGTGCCTCCTGCTGTTGCAATGCAGCATTCATGCCCGGTCCGGTTCTCGCACTCAGCCGGTTGACTCGGCATCGGACACGCCGCCTTTAGAATCGGGGCCGGCCGGAATGACGCCGAAAGGTGCCACCCGGCCGTTTTTCTTGGAGCAACCCATGAACGCCGCCACCGATCCCGCGCTCACCCGGCCGATGCCGCACGTCATGAACACTTATGGGCGCCTGCCCATTGCCTTGTCGCACGGCAAGGGTGTCTGGTTGTGGGACACCCAGGGCCGAAAGTACCTCGACGGCCTGGGCGGCATCGCCGTCAACACCCTGGGGCATGCCCATCCGAAGCTCGTGCCCGCGCTGCAGGAGCAGGTCGGCAAGATGATGCACAGCTCCAATTACTACGAGGTGCCGCTGCAAGAACAGCTTGCCGCCAGGCTGTGCGAGATCTCGGGCCTGAGCGCCGCGTTCTTCTGCAACTCCGGCCTCGAAGCCAACGAGGCGGCACTCAAGATTGCGCGCAAGTTCGGCCATGACAAGGGCATCGAACGGCCCGAGATCATCGTCTACGAGAAGGCTTTTCACGGCCGCTCGATCGCCACCCTGTCGGCCACCGGCAACCCCAAGGTGCAGGCCGGTTTCGGCCCGCTCGTCGAAGGCTTCGTGCGCGTGCCACTGAACGACCTCGCTGCGGTCGAAGCCGTGGCGCAAAGCAACCCGAACGTCGTCGCGGTGTTCCTGGAAACCATCCAGGGCGAAGGCGGCATCCATGCGTCGCGCTGGGACTACCTTCAAGGCCTGCGCAAGCTGTGCGACGAGCGCGGCTGGCTGTTGATGCTGGACGAAGTGCAGTGTGGCATCGGCCGCACCGGCAAGTGGTTTGCGCACCAGTGGGCCGGCATCGTGCCCGACGTCATGCCGCTGGCCAAGGGCCTGGGCTCGGGCGTGCCGATCGGCGCCGTCGTCACCGGCCCGAAGGCGATGAACGTCTTCGGCCCCGGCAACCACGGCACCACCTTCGGCGGCAACCCGCTCGCGATGCGTGCCGGCGTCGAGACCCTGCGCATCATGGAAGAAGACGGCCTGATGGCCAACGCTGCCAGCGTCGGCGCCGCGATCAAGGCCGGGCTCGAGCGCGAGTGGGCGGGCTTGGCCGGCGTACGCGAAATCCGCGGCGCCGGGCTCATGATCGGGATCGAACTCGACCGCCCCTGCGGCGTGTTGCTCGGCCGCGCGGCCGAAGCTGGCCTGATGCTCAGCGTCACCGCCGACAGCGTGATCCGCCTTGTGCCGCCGCTGATCATGACGCTGGACGAAGGTGCGCAGGTGGTCGCCATCCTGGCGCCGCTGGTCCGCCAGTTCCTCGCGGAACCACCGGCATGAAACCGGGGCCGGGGCTGATGAAGCACTTCCTGCAGTTCAAGGACCTGCGCGCCGAGGAGTACGCCTACCTCTTCGAACGCGCGCGCACGATCAAGACCCGCTTCAAGAACTACGAGCGTTACCAGCCGCTGGTCGACCGCACGCTGGCGATGATCTTCGAGAAGGCGAGTACACGCACCCGCGTCAGCTTCGAGGCCGGCATGTACCAGATGGGCGGCTCGGTCGTGCACCTGACCACGGGCGACAGCCAGCTCGGCCGTGCCGAGCCGGTGGAGGACAGCGCGCGCGTGATCAGCCGCATGGTCGACTTGGTGATGATCCGCACCTTCGAGCAGGCCAAGCTGGAAGGCTTTGCCTCGCAGTCGCGGGTGCCCGTCATCAACGGGCTGACGAACGAATACCACCCGTGCCAGATCCTGGCCGACATCTTCACCTTCATCGAGCACCGCGGCGACATCAAGGGCAAGGTCGTGGCGTGGGTCGGCGACGGCAACAACATGGCCAACACCTGGCTCCAGGCGGCCGAGATCCTGGGCTTCACGGTCCACGTCAGCACACCCGGCGGCTACGAGGTCGATGCCGCCGTGGCCGGTGTGCGCGACCGCAACTGCTACAAGGTCTTCAACCACCCGATGGACGCCTGCGCCGGCGCGCACCTCGTCACCACCGACGTCTGGACCAGCATGGGCTACGAGGCGCAGAACGAAGAGCGCCTGAAGGCCTTCGTCGACTGGTGCGTGGACGAAGAGATGATGGCCGCGGCGCAGCCCGACGCCCTCTTCATGCACTGCCTGCCGGCGCACCGCGGCGAGGAAGTCACCGCCGAGGTCATCGACGGGCCACAGTCGGTGGTGTGGGACGAGGCCGAGAACAGGATGCACGTGCAGAAGGCGCTCATGGAGTACCTGCTGCTCGGGCGGATCGGCTGAGCGCCAGACCGCGCGTCGGCCCCCTGTTCAGGCGGCGACGATCTCGACGACCTTGCGCGCCCGCAACTGCCCGCAGCCGGCGTCCACATCCTGCCCGGCCGAACGCCGCAGCTTGGTCAACACGCCGCGCCGGTGCAGCGTGCGGGCCATCGCCGCGGCCGCCTCCCATGCCGGGCGCTTGAAGTCGAGTCCCTCGACGGTGTTGTAGGGGATCAGGTTCATCACCGCGTACTTGCCGGCGAGCAGGCGCACGATGCCCTCGACCTCGTCGTCACCGTCGTTGATCCCTTCGAGCAGCGTCCACTGGACCTGGATCGGGTAGCCGGTGACACGGGCGTAGCGCTCGCCCTGCGCCACCAGATCGTCGGGCTCGATGCGTGGAGCACGCGGCAGCAACTCCGCCCGCCGCTTTGAGCTCGTCGAATGCAACGACAGCGCCAGCGCCGGCTTCACACGCCCGAGCGGCAGGCGCTCGAACACCCGCTCGTCGCCCACGGTCGAGAAGACCAGGTTCTTGTGCCCGATGCCGCCCGCGGTACCGAGCAGGTCGATGGCTTCGAGCACGTTGTCCAGGTTGTGTGCCGGCTCGCCCATGCCCATGAAGACGACCTTGTCGACGGCACGCCGGGTGCGCGCGAGCACCACCTGCGCCACGATCTCGGCGCTGCCCAGCTGGCGCAGCAGGCCACTGCGACCAGTCATGCAGAAGAGGCAGCCGACCGCACAGCCTACTTGCGTGGACACACACAGGGCGGCGCGCGGCAGCAGCACCGCCTCCACCGTCTGGCCGTCGGCCAGCGCCACCAGCAGGCGCATCGAACCGTCTTCACCCGGATGTTCGGAGTGCAACTTGGCCAATGCCTTCAGCTCGCTCGTCAACGCGGGCAGACCGTCACGGACTTCGAGCGGCAGGAAATCCTCTAGCCGGCGCTTGCCGCTTTCGATCGGCAGCGCCCTCGCCCACTGGCGCAGCAGCCGCTCTACGTGCAGCGGCTTGGCCCCCTGCCCGCGCAGGCGGCAGCGGATGTCTTCGATGCGTATCACGGTGAGGTCCGTCAGGACAGCAACGCCACCGGCGGCGTCAACGCAAGGGCCTTGGCGCGCTTGGCCAAGCGCTGGTCGAAGGTGACGAACCCCGACGCACGCGAGCTACGCGCCACATGCAGCGCATCGGCGAAATCGAGCCCTTTGTCGAAGACGTCGAGCGCCGCCAGCACCGCGCTGCGGTCCTCCAGCGTGATGTGGTCAATGCCCGCCAGCGCGCGCAGCACCCGTGTGATGTCTTTGACCGGCAGGCCGTAGAAGCCGCGCAACACCCATTCGAACTCGAGCAGCACCGTCACCGACACGAACGCGCGCTCGGAAAGCGCTGCCACGGCCGCGGGCCGTTGCTTGGCGGCCTGAGCGTCGTCTTCGTCGTCGACGAAGAAGCGCGCCAGGACGTTGGTATCCAGTGCCTTCATGGCTTGCCCGGACGCGCGCGGCCCAGCAGTGCCGCAGGGTCGAAGTCCTGCAGACGACGCGACGCACCGTGCGCCGGCGCCTTGACCATGCCGGCCAACCCTGCCACGCCGGTGTTTGCGACCTGGCGTACGACGCGCAACTTCAGCCCATCGGGTTCTTCAAGCACTTCGATCCGGGCGCCCGCGCCCATGCCCAGCCTGCGCCGCAACGCGGCTGGCAGCACGATCTGGCCCTTGGAGGAGACGAGCAAGTTCGCCATGGCGGTTTTCCCGAGCGTGGAAGACGCTCATTGTAAGCCGG
>DATDER010000279.1:0-3149 GCA_036523095.1 Rubrivivax sp. | reverse complement strand
GATATCTTCAAGGAACTCACCGACGGCTACAAGAAGGCCACCGGAAACACGGTGACGGCCCTGACCTACTACGGCGCACGGCACGCGACCAGCAACAAGCTGTTCAAGAACTGCGACGAGATGAAGGGCATCAAGATGCGCGTGCCCGATTCGCCGGCCTACACCGCGCTGCCGCGCGCCTGCGGCGCCAACCCGACGCCGATCGCCTTCGCCGAGGTCTACCTGGCGCTGCAGAACGGCACGGTCGACGCGCAGGAAAACCCGCTGACGACGATCGAGGCCAAGAAGTTCTACGAGGTGCAAAAGCACATCATGCTGACCGGCCACATCGTCGACGGCCTGGTCACGCAGGTGGCGCCGCACGTCTGGAGCAAGCTGTCCGACGCCGAGAAGAAGATCTTCTCCGACGTGGCCCTGGAAGCCGCCGCCCGTGCCACCGCGCAGATCAAGAAGCGCGAGGCCGAGCTGGTCGACGAGTTCAAGAAGAAGGGTCTGGGCGTGCACACCGTCAACCGCCAGAGCTTCATCGACGCGGTGTCCAAGTCCGTCACGGTCGAGTCGCTGGGCTTTGACCGGAAGGACTACGACCGCATCGTCGCGATCAAGTAGCCCCATCCCCGAAGCGCCTTGGGCGCTCCCCCTGGCGCCGGGAAGGCGCCCCCCGCGCCTTGGGGCACCGCCAGCGGACCGGCAAAGCCGGATCCGCGGCGGTTGCTTGGAAAGGCGGCGTTTCTCCGGACAGTGTTTGAGTCAAAAGGTCAACCAGCATGGATATCGATGCCGGCCCGAAGGTGATGGGCGATGACGGCGAATTCCACGCCACCGACGAGGCCGTGGATCTTTCGGGCACGCCGCTCGAAGCCTGGGCCGCGCTGGCGCTGTTCTGGGCGCTGGCCGGCGTCGTGTTCACGCAGTTCTTCACCCGCTACGCGCTCAACGACTCGGCGGCCTGGACCGAGGAGATCGCGCGCTACCTGCTGATCGGGGTGGTCTTCGTCGGCGCGTCGATCGGGGTGGCCAAGAACAACCACATCCAGGTCGATCTGCTGTACCGCTACCTGCCAGCCTCGGCTTGCCGGGTGATGGCGATTGCGGTCGACGTGATGCGCGTGGCCTTTCTCGCCGCGATGACCTTCTTCACGGCGCAGATGATGCAGAAGATGGGCAGCTACCAGATGACCATCGTCGACCTGCCGATGAACATCGTCTACAGCGTGGTGCTGTTCGGCTTTGCGGCGATGACGCTGCGCTCGCTGTGGGTGGCCAAGGTGCACTGGCAGCGCGGCTACAGCGTGCTGGAGCGGCCCGAATCCCACATGACCGACCGCTAGAACAACAAACCGAACTCGACCATGCTGAAGATCATCTTCCTGTTCCTGATGGTCAGCGGCCTGCCGGTGGCCATCGCGATGGCCGGCGCGTCGCTGCTGTACATCCTGCTGTCGGGCAACCAGCCCGGGCTGACCGTGATCCACCGCATGATCGGTGGCATCGACAGTTTCCCGCTGCTCGCGGTGCCCTTCTTCATCCTGGCCGGCAACCTGATGAACAACGCCGGCGTCACCAACCGCATCTACAACTTCGCGCTCGCCCTGGTCGGTTGGCTGAAGGGCGGGCTGGGGCACGTCAATGTGGTGGGCTCGGTGATCTTCGCCGGCATGAGCGGCACCGCGATCGCTGACGCGGCCGGCCTGGGCACGGTGGAGATCAAGGCCATGAAGGACCATGGGTACGCCACCGAATTCGCGGTCGGCGTCACCGCCGCCTCGGCCACGCTGGGCCCGATCATCCCGCCCTCATTGCCCTTCGTGATCTACGCGATGATGGCCAACGTTTCGGTCGGCGCCCTGTTCCTGGCCGGCATCCTGCCCGGCGTGCTGATGGCGCTGCTGATGATGGTCACCGTCGCCTACTACGCGCACAAGAACAAGTGGGGCGGCGACGTCAAGTTCTCGTCCAGCCGCTTTGGCGGTGCGTTGATCGAGCTGGGCATCGTGATCGCCTGGCCGCTGGTCACCTGGGCGCTGGTGGCCAAGCTGGGCCTGCCGGCGCAGCCGGTGGTCTTCGGCGCCATCATCGGGATCTTCGTGCTCGACCGGATCTTCCGCTTCCAGGCCGTGCTGCCGATCATGACCCCGGTGCTGCTGATCGGCGGCATGACCACCGGCCTGTTCACCCCCACCGAGGGCGCCATCGCCGCCAGCGCCTGGGCCTTGTTCCTGGGCCTGGTCTGGTACCGCACGATGAACGTCAAGATGTTCATCAAGGTCAGCCTCGACACCGTCGAGACGACGGCGACCGTGATGTTCATCGTCGCCGCCGCATCGATCTTCGGCTGGATGCTCACCGCGACCGGCGTCACCGCCGACATCGCCGCCTGGGTTCTCGCGTTCACCAAGGAGGCCTGGGTCTTCCTGCTGCTCGCCAACCTGCTGATGCTGTTCGTCGGCTGCTTCCTCGAGCCGACGGCGGCGATCACGATCCTCGTGCCGATCCTGCTGCCGATCTGCCTCAAGCTCGGTGTCGACCCGGTGCACTTCGGCCTCGTGATGGTGCTCAACCTGATGATCGGCCTGCTGCACCCGCCGATGGGCATGGTGCTGTTCGTGCTGGCGCGGGTGGCCAAGCTGAGCGTCGAACGCACGACGATGGCGATCCTGCCCTGGCTGGTGCCGCTGCTGGCCAGCCTGGTGGTGCTGACCTACGTCCCTTCCATCTCATTGTGGCTGCCCAGGACGATGGGCTTTTGAGATACCCACCATGAGCCCGTACGGCCGCCCGAAGGGCTCAACCACCGCAGTGCGAAGCACGAAGGTTGCCTGATGAGCCGAATCGTATCGGTCGAGTTGCTGCACGTCGACCTGCCACCGCCGGTGCCGCGCAGCGACGCGATCCAGTCCTTCGTCACCCAAGAGACACCCTTCGTGCGCATCCGCTGCGACGACGGTTCACAGGGCGTGGGCTACACCTACACCATCGGCACCGGCGGCTCGTCGGTGATGGCCCTGCTGCGCGACCACCTGGCGCCGCGGCTGATCGGGCGCGACCCGGCACTGATCGAACAGATCTGGCGCGAGTTGATGTTCTCCACCCACGCCACCACGGTCGGTGCGATCACGAGCCTGGCGCTGGCGGCCATCGACACCGCG
>DATDER010000278.1:0-18711 GCA_036523095.1 Rubrivivax sp. | reverse complement strand
TGCACCAGCGGCAGCCCGAGCTGGCGCGACAGCAGGGCCGCCACGCGCGCGCCGAACTCGGGGTGGGTGTTCAGGCCGGTGCCGACCGCGGTGCCGCCGATAGCCAGCGTGTGCACCGCCGCGAGGGATTGCTCCAGCTGCGACTGGCACAGCGCCAGCTGGGCTTCGTAGCCGCCGAACTCCTGCCCCAGCGTCACCGGCGTGGCGTCCTGCAAGTGGGTACGCCCGATCTTCACCACGGCGCCGAACTCGTCCGCCTTCGCGCTGAGCGCGGTGCGCAGGCCTGCGAGCGCCGGCCACAGCACCGCCCGGGCTTGCTGCGCGACGGCGATGTGCATCGCGGTCGGGAACACATCGTTCGACGACTGTCCCACGTTCACGTCGTCGTGCGGGCTGATGCGGTGTCCCTCGGGCAGCGCCGCCGTGGCGAGCCGGGCCAGCACCTCGTTGACGTTCATGTGGCTCTGTGTGCCCGAGCCCGTCTGCCAGACGGAGAGAGGGAACTCGCGGTCGAACTCGCCTTCGGCCACACGCTGTGCGGCGTCGGCGATGGCGTGCGCCTTGGCAGCGTCGACCAGGTCGAGCTCGAGGTTGACACGGGCGGCAGCCCACTTGACCCAGGCCAATGCATGGATCACCGGCAAGGGCATGCGCTGTGCGCCGATGGCGAAGAAGCGCAGGCTGCGCGCGGTCTGCGCGCCCCACAGCGCCTCGGCCGGCACCTCGATCGGGCCGAAGCTGTCGGACTCTGTGCGGGTGTCGTTCATGGTCCGGTGTCCTTGTGCCCCAAGCTGTCGCGGGGCCGTCAAGCGGCGAGGACGACCGCTCGACCTCCAGGCGGCTACTTGGCGCTGTAGCCGCGGGAGTCGGGATGGCCAGTCGACGGTCGAGCTTACCCCCAAGTCCGCACCCGTCGCAGGGTCGGAGCGGCCGCGCGCGACGCTACCGCCGCAGCCGGCTCGGCACCACGATGCCCGCCACGATGAGCGCGAACGCGATCACGTGGTAGGCCTGCGGCGTCTCCCCCAGCAGCAGCGCCGACAACAGCGCCGCGAACAGCGGCGTCAGGTTGTTGAAGAA
Source organism: Rubrivivax sp. (assembly GCA_036523095.1). GTDB lineage: Bacteria > Pseudomonadota > Gammaproteobacteria > Burkholderiales > Burkholderiaceae_C > Rubrivivax. The sequence continues at coordinate 17,631 of DATDER010000278.1, read as the reverse complement.
GGCCGCGAGCGCCGGCCCGCCCTGCGCCACGCCCAGGCCCCAGCAACGGTAGGCAGCGATCGACGCACCGAGCGAGACGTAGAGCAGCGCCGCCACCACGCCCGGGCTCCAGCGGATCGGGGCGGCGCCGAGCGCCTGCTCGCCGGCGCTGAAAACGCTCGCCGCCATCAGCCCGAACAGGACCTGGATCAGCAGCATGCCGGCCCAGTCCCAGTCGGGGCGCTGGTCACCTTGCATGTGGGGTGGCGGGCGCGCGATGAGCCAGCTGTAGAAGCTCCAGCCGATCACGGCGGTGAGTACGAAGAGGTCGCCGACGACCGGGCGTAATTCGAGCAGCGTGTGCGGCGAGCCGCGGCTGATGACGATCAGCACACCGAGCAGCCCGAGCGCGGCGCCGAGCCATTGGCGCGGGCTCGGGTGCTCACCATAGAAGAGCGCCCCGACCGCAAGCATCCAGACCGGCATGCTCGACGCCACCAGCGTCACGTTGAGCGGCGTCGAGGTCACGAGCGCCAGGTACTGCAGCGCGTTGAAGGCACCAACGCCGAGCACGCCGATCGCGAGCAGGTAGGCCCAGCGCTGGCGGATTCGCGCCAGCGGCAGCAGCGCGCGCCAGGCGAGCGGCAGCAGGATCAGTGCCGTGAGCAGCCAGCGCAGCAGGTTCAGCGTTAGCGGCGGCACCTGGCCGACCATCAGACGGCCGACCACGGCATTGCCCGCCCACAGCAGCGGCGGCAGCGTCATCAGCAGCGCCAGGCGCGGTGTCAGCACCGCGCGGTGCCCGGCTCGGTCCCGGGGCGCAGGGCGCCGCAGTTCCAGCACTGCTCGAAGGGGCCGTCGACCGACTCGCCGCAGCCGGTGCAGACCCAATGCAGGTGGGGCAGGTTGCGCAAGGCGTGCAGCAGCGCCTCTGCGCGCGCGTGCTCGTCGTCGTCGAGCACCCAGACCTCGGGCAGCGCCTGGTCGGGAGGGATCTCGCCCGCGATGCTGCTGTTGTAGGCGCGTTGCAGCGTGGTGGCGATGCCGGCCTGCTGCAGCAGGTCGACCCACAGCGTGGCGATGGCGACGTTCGGGGCTCGGGTCAGGCGTTTCATCGGTCCGGCATGGTGCCATGCCATCCCCGCTCGCCGGCGCAACATCGCTTAACCTTCGGCGCTGTCAGAAAACAGGAGTGCCCCCCATGCCCCGCGCGATCCAGATCACCGCCTATGGCGGCCCCGAACAGATGAAACTCGTCGACCTGGCCGTGGGTGAGCCCGGGCCGGGTGAGATCCGCATCCGCCACCAGGCCTGCGGCCTGAACTTCATCGACGTCTACCAGCGCACGGGGCTGTACGCCAACCCGCTGCCATTGACGCTGGGGATGGAAGGCGCCGGCATCGTCGAGGCGGTGGGCGCGGGTGTCACACACCTGAAGGCGGGCGACCGTGCCGCTTACGCCAGCAACCCGCCCGGCAGTTACAGCGAAGCGCGTGTGATGCCGGCCAAGACGGTGTGCAAGCTGCCCGACAACATCGCTTTCGACACTGCGGCCGGCATGATGCTGAAGGGCCTGACGGCGCAGTACCTGCTGAAGAAGACGCGGCCCGTCGAAGGCCTGCAGCCGGGCGACCACGTGCTGTTCCACGCCGCCGCCGGTGGCGTCGGCCTGATCGCCTGCCAGTGGGCGAAAGCGCTCGGATTGCAGCTGATCGGCACTGCCGGCAGCGCCGCCAAATGCGCGCTCGCGCTGGAACACGGCGCGGCCTTCGTCATCGACTACAGCAAGGAAGACGTCGTGGCACGCGTGAAGGACATCACCGGCGGAAAGGGCGTGAAGGTGGTCTACGACTCGGTCGGCAAGGACACCTTCGAGCGCAGCCTGGACTGCCTGCGCCCCTTCGGCCTGATGGCGAGCTTCGGCAATGCGAGCGGCCCGGTACCGCCTTTTGCGCCCGGTGCGCTCGGTGCCAAGGGCTCGCTCTATCTGACACGCCAGACCCTGTTCACCCACATCGCCACGCGCGAGGCGGCGCAGGCGATGGCCGACGACCTCTTCGCGGTCGTCGGCAGCGGCCAGGTCAAGATCCGCATCGACCAGCGTTACGCGCTCGCCGACGTGGCGCAGGCGCACCGCGACCTGGAAGCGCGCAAGACGACCGGATCGAGCGTGCTGACGCCCTGATCAGGGCACGGCCGACGGCGCCACCGCGGCCCGGTAGGCGTGCCAGGACGCATGGCCGATCACCGGCCCGGCCACCAGCAGCCCGGCAAACCAGGGCAGCAGCGCGAGCCCGGTGATGAGCGTGATGAGCAGGCCCCAGAAGAGCATCACCGGCGTCTGCGTCAACACCAGGCGCAGGCTCGTCAGGCCGGCGGTGATGGCATCGGTCTGGCGGTCCAGGATCATCGGGATCGAGACCACGCTGATGGCGAAGATGAGGCCGGCGAAGAGGGCGCCGACGACGAGCCAAGCGGCGATGAAGCCGAAGTTCTCGGGTTCGAGCAAGGCCGTCAGCGAGCCCTTCAGGTCCGGCATGCCGTCGAAGCTGACGGCAAACAGCACCAGCGTCGCGCGGCCCCACAACATCTCCAGCACCAGCAGCACGAAGCCGAAGATGCCGAGCTGGGCGGTGCGGGTATCCCAGGCCAGCAGCGAGTCGCCGAAGTCGGGCCTTTCGCCGCGCTCCAGGCGCTGGCTGGCGCGGTACAGGCCCAGGCACAGGAACGGCCCCATGAGCAGGAAGCCGGCCGACAGCGCCATCGTGTACGCGGGGGCGTGGCCGTAGACCTTGAGCAGCGCCCAGCCCATGACCATGAAGACAGCGCCGTAGAAGAGACCGATGGCGGGGCAGCGCACGAAGTCGCGCCAGCCGAGCGCGAGCCACTTCAGTGGGTCGGCAAATCGCAGGCGGTTGAGCGGCAGGTCGAAGACCGAAGTGGTGCTTGCATCCATGGTTCAGATGACGTTGCTTTCGTACAGCGGGCGGCGGTCGATCAGGCGTTGCGGCGACAGCGCGTCGAGCGCCGGCGCCGCGCTCGACGCGCCGCAGATCTGCGCGGCCAGTGCACAGCCCACGGCGGGCGCCTGCTGCATCCCGTGGCCCGAGAATCCGCAGGCGGTGTAGACGTTGCGCCAGCCCGGCAGCGCGCCGGCCAGGCCGTTGTGGTCGAAGCGGTTCATCTCGTAGTAGCCGGCCCAGGCCGAGCGCACCCGCAGCGCTTCGAAGGCCGGCACCCGCGCCGCCAGAACGGGCCAGATCACTTCGTCGAAGAGGCCGTGGTCTATGGCGTCGAGCGGCGGCTCGTCGGGGTCGCCCGGCCAGGGCTCGCGCGGGGGTGCGCCGGTGATGAAACCGCGCCCTTCGGGCCGGAACCAGACGCCACTGGGGTCGATCACGAGCGGGCACGCGGGCAGCGAGGCGGGGGTGTCGACGACAAACACATCACGTTTCTTGGGTGCCACCGGCAGTGCCATGCCCAACTGCGCGGCGAGCGGCGCGGCCCACGCGCCCGCACAAAGCACCATGACACCGGCGTCGAAGCGGCGCCCGTCGTTGCAATGCACCGCCTGCACCCCCCCGCCGTGGGTCGTGAAGCCGCTGGCCTCCGCCTGCACGAAGACCGCACCGCAGGCGATCGCCTTACGCCTGAAAGCCTGCATCAGCGCCGGCCCGTCGAACCAGCCCTCGCCGCGCAGGCCGAGTGAAGCCAGCGCCAGGCCGTCGGTCGCCATCCACGGAAATCGCGTGCTCAACTCGCTTGGCGACAGCAGCGCCACTTCAGCGCCTGCACCACGTTGTACGGTGTGGAGTGCGAGCAGCGTCGGCGCACCTTCGGGCGTCGCGAGGTAGAGGTAACCAGGCTCGACGAGGCCGATCGACGGCCGCTCGTCGCCCAGCGCGAGTTCATCACCGACGCGGCGCAGGAAGCCCACGCTCCACTGCGATAGCGCGATGTTCACCGGCTGGCCGAACTGCTGGCGGATCGAGCTCGCGGACAGCGCACTCGACGCAAGTGTGTAATCCGGGTCGCGCTCGAGCACGGTCGCCTTGATACCGTGGTCGCGAGCGAGGAAACACGCGGTCGCCGCGCCCATCACCCCGCCGCCGACGATCACTACACTGCCGTTCATGTTGCGAGTTTATTCAGCCGCCGAGGTGCACGCCGCGCTGCCATGGCAGCCTCTCGCGGCGGCGCTGGAGGCGGCCTTCATCGGCGGCACTGCGCAGACGCCGCTGCGCCATGCACACACGCTGTCGGCGGGCGACACGCTGCTGCTGATGCCGGCCTGGAACACGCAGATCGTCATCGTCAAGACGGTCACGGTGTTGCCCGCGGCCGCGCACACGGTGCAGGCGACCGTGCTCGTCTGCGACCGCGCCAGCGGTGCCCCGCTGGCGGTGCTCGACGGCGAGGCCTTGACGCTGCGCCGTACCGCGGCGACCTCGGCGCTGGCGGCGCAGAAGCTCGCGCGCCCCGACGCCCACACGCTTCTCGTCGTGGGCGCGGGCCGGCTCGCACGCTGGATGGTGCTGGCCCACGCCGCGCTGCGGCCGGGGCTGAAACGCATCGTGGTCTGGGCGAGGCGTGCCGACGCGGCCGCACCGCTGGCACGGGAACTCTCGGGACAAGGGTTGGCGGCCGAGGCCGCGGCCGATCTGGAGAGCGCGACACGCGGCGCGCAGATCGTCTGCTGCGCCACCACCTCGACCGAGCCGCTGGTACGTGGCGACTGGCTGGCACCGGGCACGCACCTCGACCTCGTCGGGGGCTTCAAGCGTGACATGCGCGAGGTGGATGACGAGGCGGTCAAGCGCGCGCGGGTCGTCGTCGACACCTACGCCGGTGCGCTGGCTGAAGCAGGCGATCTGCTGCAACCGATCGAACGGGGTGTCATCGCCCGCAGCCACGTCGTGGCCGAGCTGGGTGAGCTGCTTCGCCGGCCGTCTGAAGGGCGGCGTGGCGACGCCGAGATCACGCTCTTCAAGTCGGTCGGCACCGCACTCGAAGACCTGGCCGCGGCCCAACTGGTTCTTCAGCGCTGATGCAGGACTTCTGGCCCTCGAGCGGATTCAACCGCCTGCGCCGCAACGAGCGCGGCTGGCTCGCGCCGAGCGACGACTACCTGCGCCTTTTCCTCGAACGGCCGGAGCTGGCCCTGGTGGAGGAGTCCTGCGTTGCCGAGATCGCGCTGCACGAGGCGCTCGTGGCACAACCTGCACGCCCGGTGGGCGTGGCCGAACTCGATGCGCTGGTGGACGACGATGCACGCGCCAACTACCGCCTGTTCCTCGCCTTCCGCGACGGGTTGCTGGCGGTGGGCACGGTCGAGGGTTGTTACCTGGGCCTGTTCCGCGCCGGGCGGATCGAGATCCCGCCGCTCTTCGTCGACCTGCTCGCACAGGCGATCCTGCGCAACGTGCTCGATGACGCCACTGACGCCACCGAAGCCCGCGCCGCCGAGATGTTGTTCCGCCCGCAGCGCATCACCCGCACCGAAGGCCGTGTGCTCGCTGGCGACCGCGAAGTGCTGGACCTGTTGAACGAAACCCGCGGCCTGGGTGACATCGGACGCCTGCTGGTGCAGGCCAATGCCCCCGTGCGTGCGGTGCAGCTCGAAGTGCTGGGCGCCGACAACGCAGCCAGTTACTGGGCGAGTGACACCCGCTACAACTTCCTGCTCGACCTCACGCACGAGACAACGCAGGACCTCGGCCATGGCGTCCAGTTCCGCATGACACGCAAGCAGTCGGGGTTGAAGGCGCTGGCGGCGGTGCTCGAGAAATGGGTCGTGCACCTGCTTGGTGTGGCGGTGGCGATCCGGCCCGAACAACGCATCGACGACCCGCAGTGGCGCTGGCACGTCGGCCTCGACGCCGAATCGACCGCGCTGCTGAACGACCTCTACGAGGACAAGCCGGTTGCGGCCGAACGCATGGAGCGGTTGCTCAGCTTGTTCCGGCTCGACTTCAGTGACCCGGTGGAGATGCGCGCTGACGTCGCCGGCAAGCCGGTCTACCTGGGCCTGTGCAGCGATGCAAACGGGGGGCTGCGCCTGAAGCCGCAGAACCTGCTGCTGAACCTGCCGCTCTCGACACCGAGCTGAGCGCTGCGACTTCCGATGGACTCGTTGTCCCAGATTGCACTCGGCGCGGCAGTGGGCGTGGCCACGATGGGCCGCCGCACTGCCGTGTGGAAGGCCGCGCTGTGGGGTGCGGTGGCGGGCACCCTGCCCGACCTCGATGTCTTCATCGACCACGGCGACCCGATCAGCAACATGGTGCTGCACCGTGCCGAGAGCCACGCGCCTTTCTGGCTGACGCTGATTTCGCTGCCATTCGCCGCGGCCATCGCGCGCCTGCACCGCGAGTGGGCACTGTGGCGGCGCTGGTGGCTGGCGATCTGGCTCGCCCTGGTGACGCACCCGCTGCTCGACGCGATGACCGTCTACGGCACGCAGCTGGCGCTGCCGTTCTCGAACCACCCCTTCGGCGTCGGCAGCGTCTTCATCATCGACCCTCTCTACACGCTGCCGCTGCTCGCGGGCGCCGGCTGGGCGCTGGCGACGAAGGGTGCCAAGCGCGGCATGGCAGCGAACGCGGTCGGCCTGGTACTCAGCAGCGCCTACCTGGCCTGGGGCTTCGCGGTGCAGCAGCATGTCGAGCGCGTTGCACGCAGCTCGCTCGCGGCGCAGGGCATCGCCGCCGAACGGGTGCTGGTCACGCCAGCGCCGTTCAACACGGTGCTCTGGCGCGTGGTGGCGGTCGCTGGAGCGCACTACCACGAGGGCTTCTATTCGCTGCTCGACGCCGATCCGCAAGTCAGGTTCGATCGGTTCGAGCGAGGCACTGCCCTCTCGGGGGAAGTGCGCGGTATCGGCGCCGTGCAAAGCATCGCTGCTTTCAGCAAGGGCTTCTACAGGCTGCGCGAGGACAGTGCGCGCGTCTACATCACCGACCTGCGTATGGGCCAGGAGCCCAACTACATCTTCAACTTTGCCGTCGCCGAGCGGCACAGCGCGCTGGCGCCGTTGAACCCACCTGAACAGCTCGGCGCCCGACCCGACCTCGAACGCGGCCTGCCGTGGCTGTGGCGGCGTGCGCTCGGGGACCCGCTGCCGCCTCCACGCTGAACCCGGTGCCCGGTTCGAGTCGCGGGGCCGTGCCTACTTGGCAGCGCGCTTGCGGCGCTTGCCCTGCGCCAGGTCGGCCGGCGTTGCCAGGCGGTGGCCGAGGGCACTCTCCTTGGGCATCGGCACCTGCACCGGCTCGGACGCGTGACGTTCCGGTTCCGGCCTGGGCTCGGCTGGCAGGTCGGGCAAGGCGGCGAGCTTCGGCAACTTGACCGCGGCAAAGCGCTTGGCGCGTGCCAGGTCGGCCCGGCGTGCGATGACGCGCCAGGAGAAGGGGATGGCCGTCTTCGGCAGCTTGTGCCCGGGCAGGGCCTGGGCAGCGACCGTGAAGCATCCCCGTTGGCGCGCGGCTACCCACAGCAGCACCGGTGCATAGGGCGTCAGTTGCACCTGATAGTTGCCGCGCACGACTTCGACGAACCTGGGGTCGAGGGTCACGTCGGCCCGGTCGCCCATGAGCTGGGCCTCTCCTTGGTCCTCGAACCAGGGCTCCGGCGCCTCGACGCAATAGAGCTGCCGCAAGCCACCCTCTGGTGTGGGAACCGCCGCGCTCTTGGCTCCCAGGACGAGGAAGTCGCCCTGCACGACGACATCGCCCTCGAAGTAGCCGGCCGTCCGCCGGCTCACGGCGCGAAACGCAATGTTGCTGCCCATGGCCAATACGCCCGCCGGCCCCCTGCGCGTGCCGCCCGACACCCCGACGCCGCCCATCGAGTAACCGAGCACCCCGCCCTTCGTCCCGAAGCCTTCGACGCCGTTGCTGCCCTCGGAACTGCCGAGCACGCCAGCCGCGGCAGCCGAGAAGCCGCGCACGCCGGGGCTTTGGCGCGAGTTGCCGTCGATCCCGGCGCCGTTCTCGCTGCGACCCCCTACCCCGTGCGACTGCGTCGACTGTCCGAACACGCCTGGCGCGTCGAGCGAAACTCCCTCGACACCGCCGCTCGTCGTGCCCTCGCCGCGCACGCCTGGCCGTCCGCCTTCCTGGTTGCGGCCCAGCACACCCACGCCGAACCACGACTGGCCAAAGACGCCGGCGACATCGACTGAATCGCCTGCCACGCCGATGACCGAGCCCGGCGAGAAGCTCGTGGTGCCTGCCTGCACGCTCGGGATCCCATTGCCCCAGACCGCGGTGGCACCGCCGCTGCCGAAGACACCGGTCGAACCGGCCGAGCGCCCGATGCCGGCCACGCCGGGGCCCAGGCTGTTGAAGGACAGGCCCAACACACCGACCGGGCCTTCGGCCTGGACCCCGATGTGTTCGGTCGACCAGGGCGTCGGAATCGTTGGCGCCCCCGGCCGGAAGACGTAGCTGCGCACCAGCAGCGTGGGTCCGGTTTGTGGATGCAGAGCTGCATCGACCAATGTCGTGTCGGTCGCGACGACCCCCATGCCCGCTCTCAGATGGTCGCCGTTGGCCATGTTGGCTCCTCGAGATGTGCGAACAGTATCGCCGAGCGCCTGCGCGTCCTCAAGCGCTTGTCAAGCGCTTGAGGCGCCGCCGCAGCGGGATCGGCGCGGCGGGCCACATGCGCTGAATCAGCGCGCGCGCCGCTCGCGCCGCACGCGCAGGATCTCGTCCAGGATCAGGCAGATCGCCCCCAGCGTGATCGCGCTGTCGGCAAGGTTGAAGCTCGGGAAATAGCCGCCGCGGAAGATCGGCTCCAGCAGGCTGAAGCGGAACTGCAGAAAGTCGACGACGTAGCCATGCAGCAGGCGGTCGATGACGTTGCCGATGGCGCCGCCCATGATCATCGTCACGGCAAAGCAGAACAGCTTCTGCGTCGGGTGGTTGACGAGCATCCAGACGATGAAGCCTGACGCCACGGTGCCCAGGCCGACGAAGAACCAGCGCTGCCAGCCGGCGGCCTCGGCCAGGAAGTTGAACGCCGCGCCGGTGTTGTGCACCCGCACGAGGTTGAAGAAGCTCGTGACGGTGCGGACGTCGCCGAGCTGGAAGTGGCCCAGGATCAGCGTCTTCGTCAGTTGGTCGAGAACGATCACCAGCGCGGCCAAACCCAGCCACAAGGCCAGGCCGGGGGACCGGGACTTGGTCGCCATCAGGCCACCTTGCGCGTTTCGCCGGCGCCGTAGAGGTTGCTCGTGCAGCGGGCGCAGATCGACGGGTGCGTGGCGTCGTGGCCAACGTCGTCGCGCCAGTGCCAGCAGCGCTCGCATTTGGGGGCAGTGGAGGGCGTGACAGTAAATCCGCCTTCACCTTCTTGGCGGTCTACGTGCGTGTCGAAGTCCAGTGTGACCTTGGATACGAGTAGGACGAATTTCAGATCTTCGCCAAGCGATTGGAGCAGCGTCAAATCAGCCTGACCCAACTCGACTCTGAGATTGGCCTGCAGCGATGAGCCCAACCGGCCTTCCTTTCTCTCGTCCTCAAGCGCCACGTTGACATGGTCGCGGATCTCGCGGATGCGCGACCACTTCGCGAGCAGCGTGGCGTCCGGCGCGTCGAAGCTCGAGTAGGTCTCGGTGAAGATCGACGGCGTGTCGCCGAACAGGCCCCACGCTTCTTCGGCCGTGAAGCTGAGGAAGGGCGCCATCCAGCGCAGCATCGCGTGTGTGATCTGCCACAGCGCGGTCTGTGCGCTGCGCCGGGCAAGGCTCTTCGGCGCGGTGGTGTAGAGCCGGTCCTTCAGCACGTCGAGGTAGAACGCGCCCAGGTCTTCGGAGCAGTAGATCTGCAGCTTGCTCACCACGGGGTGGAACTCGTAGACCGTGTAGTGGGCCAGGATCTCGGCCTGCAGCTGCGCAGCACGCGCGAGTGCGTAGCGGTCAATCTCCAGCATCTGGTCGGCCGGCACCGCATCGGTCGCGGGGTCGAAGTCGCTCGTGTTCGCGAGCAGGAAGCGCAGCGTGTTGCGGATGCGGCGGTAGGCGTCGACCACCCGCGCGAGGATCTTGTCGTCGATGTTCAGGTCACCCGAATAGTCGGTCGACGCGCACCACAGTCGCACGATCTCGGCGCCGAGCTTGCCGCTCATGCTCTGCGGCTCGACGGTGTTGCCCAGGCTCTTGCTCATCTTGCGGCCCTGGCCGTCGGTGGCAAAGCCGTGCGTGAGCAGGCCGCGGTAGGGCGCGCGGCCCTCGAGCGCGCAGGCGATGAGCAGCGACGAATGGAACCAGCCGCGGTGCTGGTCGTGGCCTTCGAGATAGAGGTCGGCCTCGGGGCCGCTCGTGTGGTGGCCGTCGGGATGGCTGCCGCGCAGCACGTGGAAGAAGGTCGAGCCCGAGTCGAACCAGACGTCGAGGATGTCGTTGCTCTTCGCGTAGTCCTGCGCCTGCGCGCCCAGCCACTCGGCCGCGTCGAGCCGGCTCCAGGCTTCGACACCGCCTTGTGCCACCAGCTCGGCCGCACGGTCCATCAGCGCCAGCGTGTCGGGGTGCAGTTCACCCGTCACCTTGTGCAGGAAAAACGGCAGCGGCACGCCCCAGTTGCGCTGGCGGCTGATGCACCAGTCGGGCCGGTTGGCGATCATGTCGCGCAGGCGGGCGCGGCCGTTCTCGGGGTAGAAGTTGGTCGCGGCGATGGCTTCCAGTGCCGTGTCGCGCAGCGTCTTCGGCGCCTTGTCTTGCGTGAACACACCCGCGCCTTCGTCCATGCGCACGAACCACTGCGCCGCGGCGCGGTAGATCACGGGGGTCTTGTGGCGCCAGCAATGCGGGTAGCTGTGCTCGAACTTCGAACTCGCGAGCAGACGGCCGGCATTTCCCAGCGCTTCGACGACCAGCGGGTTGGCCTTCCAGATGTTGAGCCCACCGAAGAGCGGCAGCGCAGCGTCGTAGCGGCCGTCGCCCTGCACCGGGTTCAGGATGTCGTCGTGTTTCAGGCCGTGCGCGAGGCAGGAGTTGAAGTCGTCCACGCCGTAGGCCGGCGACGAATGCACGAGGCCGGTGCCATCGTCGGCCGTGGCGTAGTCGGCCAGGTAGACGGGTGACAGGCGGTCATAACCCGGGTCCACGTGCGCCAGCGGGTGATGGAAGTTCAGGCCGTCGAGCGCAGCGCCTTGGGCCGTGGCCAGGACCGTGCCTTCGAAACCGTAACGCGCCAGGCACTTCTCGACCAGCGCTTCGGCCAGCACGAGAAGGCCGCGCGGTGTGTCGACCAGCGCGTAGACCAACTCGGGGTTCAGGTTCAGCGCCTGGTTGGCGGGCAGCGTCCAGGGCGTCGTGGTCCAGATCACCGCGAAGGCCGGCTTGGCGAGCGCAGGCAGGCCGAAGGTCGCTGCCAGCTTCCCGGGCTCGGCGGCGAGAAAGGCCACGTCCACCGTCGGCGAGGTCTTGTTCTCGTATTCGATCTCGAACTCGGCCAGCGAAGAGCCGCAGTCGAAGCACCAGTACACCGGCTTGCTGCCGCGGTAGACGAAGCCACGCTCCATCAGACGCTTGAGGACGCTGATCTCGCCGGCCTCGTTGCCGAAGTCCATCGTGCGGTACGGATGATCCCAATCGCCGAGAACACCCAGGCGCTGGAAGTCCTGCATCTGCTGCGCGATCTGCTCGCCCGCAAAGGTGCGGCTCTTGGCCTGCACCTCGCTGCGCGACAGCTTGCGGCCGTACAGTTTTTCGATCGCGTTTTCGATCGGCAGGCCGTGGCAGTCCCAGCCTGGCACGTAGCGCGCGTCGAAGCCGGCGAGCTGCTTGGACTTGACCACCATGTCCTTCAGGATCTTGTTCACCGCATGGCCGATGTGGAGCTTGCCGTTGGCGTAGGGTGGGCCGTCGTGCAGGACGAACAGCGGTGCGCCGTGGCGCGCGTCGCGCAGGCGCTTGTAGAGGCCGCTTTCGTTCCATTCCCTGACCCAGCCCGGCTCGCGCTTGGGCAGGTCGCCGCGCATCGGGAACGGTGTGTCGGGCAGGTTGAGCGTGGCCCGGTAATCGGTGGGGGTGGTGGCTTCGGTCATGGCACTCGGTGGGCGCTGCCCGTGGGTCGGCGCGTGGGAATCGGTGGGGCGGGAAGGGCACACGGCGTTGCGCCGGCCCCGCGCTTCAGCGCTGCTTCAGGAAGCGCTGCGAATAATTCGGTCGCGCGTGCTCTGCCTGCGGGTGGCTGCAACCCAGCGCAGCGACGACATGAATGAGCGTATCCGGGCCATGCGGCAATTCTAGCGGGGGGATCTTTGATCGATACAGCAGGCCGGTGGGGCCGATGGGGTGGCGTGCTCCTGGCGGTCTGCGGTGCCATGGCCCTTGCACCGCCGGCCCACGCACAGGCCGGCGGTGCAGTGGGGCCCGGTACCCGGTTCGAGGGCGCGGTCGGCATGATCGTGCGAGCGCAGCCGGCCTACTCGGGTGCGTCGGGGGCCAGCACCGATGTGACGCCGGCGGGCTTCATTCGCTACGGCCGCTTCACGCTGTCGGGCGCCGGCGGCTTCACGACGAAACGCGCCGACGAAGTCGACCGCGGCCTCGGCGCTGCGCTGCTGCAGAAGGACACCTTCCGCCTCAGCGCGGCATTGCGGTACGACAACGGTCGCCAGCAGGACGAAAGCGCCGATCTGGACGGCATGGGCGACATCGAGCCGACGGTGCGTGCGCAGATCGTTGCACGCTGGCGCCCGGTACGCGGTTGGCGGCTGACCGGGTCGCTCGGCGTGGATGCGCTCAACCGCGTCGGCGGCTACACGGTAGACACGACGCTCTCGCGCGAGTGGTTCACCGGCCCGGGCCAGACTTGGACCGTGTCGGGCGGCCTCGGCGCCGGCAGCGGCCGCTACCTGCAAGCCTGGTACGGCGTGACGCCCGAGCAGTCGGCGCTGTCCGGTTACCCCGTCTTCGAGCCCTCGGCGGGCTTGCGCGATGCGCACCTGTCGGCGACTTGGCGCACTGAGTTCGCACACGAGTGGGCAGGCTTCGTCGGCTACGGCTACTCGCGCCTGCTCGGGCCCGCGGCAGACAGCCCGCTCACGCGCAACCCGGCCGGCCACAACGTGAGCACGGCGCTGGTGTGGCGTTTCTGAGGCCTCAGCCAGGCGCGGCGGCGAACCAGTTGCGGGCGTCGTCGACGTCCTGCGCGATACCTTCGCGCAGCGCCTCCATCGAACCGTAATGCCGCTCCTCGTGCAGCTTGTGCAGCAACTCGACCTTGACGCAGCGGCCATAGCCGCCTTCGCTGCTCAAGCCCGCCGGCCACGTCAGGCAATGCACCTCGAGCAGCACGCGGCCGGCGTTTTCGACCGTCGGGCGCAGGCCCAGGCTGGCCACGGCCGCCAGCGGCGTGTTGGCCAGCCCGTGCACTTGCGCCACGAAGATGCCCATCGCGGCGGGCCGCGCGTGCGGGAAACGCAGGTTCAAGGTGCGAAAGCCGAGCTCGCGCCCGAGCTTGCGGCCGTGGATCGCGCGACCGGTGATGCTGTAGGTCCGGCCCAGCAGTGCCGCCGCCTGGGCCATGTCACCTGCGGCCAGCGCGGCGCGCACGGCCGAGCTGGAGACACGCAGCCCGTGCACCTCGTAGCTCAGCATGCGCGCGACGTCGAAGCCGGCCGCGGCCCCGGCGGTGTCGAGCATGGTGTAGTCGCCGGCGCGCTGGGCGCCGAAGCGGAAGTCGTCGCCCACCAGCACGTAACGGGCGTGCAAACCCTGCTGCAAGACCTGTTCGATGAAAGCCGGCGCCGGCTGCGACGCGAGCCGGTTGTCGAAACGCAGCACCACGACGCGGTCGACGCCGCAGCGCGCGAGTTCGAGCGCGGCGTCGCGCAGGGTCGAGATCCGCCTCGGCGCCTTCTCGGGCTGGCCGAACCGGCGTGCGAAGAAGTCGCGCGGGTGCGGCTCGAACATCAGCACGCAGCTCGGCACGCCGCGGTGGCGTGCCTCGTTGACCAGCAGCGCCAGCATCGCCTGGTGCCCGCGGTGCACGCCGTCGAAGTTGCCGATCGTCAGCGCACAACCCTGGGCCGGGCGCGCTGAGGGGGGCGGGAGCCCGCGGAAAACCTGCATGCGCGCGATTATGGCGATGGCGCCGAAAAGGCCGGCGCGTGGAACGCGCCGACCGGGTGCAGGTGAAATCGCCCGGACGCTGCCAGCCCCAAATCACCCCGCCCAAGGCCTTTCCGCGGGGTCGAGCCAGGTCCACTGGCCGGGCGCCAGGTCGGCGGGCACGGTGATCGCACCGAAGGCGCTGCGGTGCAAGCCTTCGACGCGGTTGCCGGCCGCCGCGACCATGCGCTTGACCTGGTGGTACTTGCCTTCGGTCAGCGTCAGCCGCAGTGTGTTCTCACCCGTGGCTTCACAGGCCGCGGCGCGTACCGGGTAGGGGTCGTCTTCGAGCACCACGCCGGCCAGCAGCGCGGCGACTTGCCCCGCATCGACCGCGTGTTTGGTCACGACCTCGTAGACCTTGGGCACGTGTTTCTTCGGCGAGGTGAGCTGGTGGATCAAGGCGCCGTCGTCGGTGAGCAGCAACACGCCGGTGGTGTCTTCGTCGAGCCGGCCGATGGGCTGCACCTGGCGTGTGCGCAGCGGCGCCGGCAGCAGGCTCAGCACACTCGGGTGGTGGCGCGGCTTGGTCGAACATTCGTAACCCGCCGGCTTGTGCAGCAGCACCAGTGCCTTCTCAAAATATCGCCACTCGCGGCCTTCGACGCTGAAGACGAGGCCCTTGACGGCGACGTCTTCGTCGGGGTCGTCGACGACGCGCCCGCCGACCGACACCATCCCGGCGAGCACGCGCCCGTCGCATTCGCGGCGGGTGCCGAAACCCTGGCTGAAGAGGACTTGTGCAATGCGCATCTGCGGGCGATCAGATCGGCTGCAGGTCGCGCACGGCGGGCAGCGGCGGGTTAGCCAACCCCGTCGCGGCGAACACGGCGCTGCGCACCGCGCGTGCCACGACCTCAGCCGCGATGGCGCCGATCGCACTCAGTTCGCCGGCGAGCCCGGCGCCGCCGGTGGCGAGTGCAAACAGCGTGTCGCCGTCGTGCATCGTCAAGGGGTTGATCGAGCGCGACAGGCCGTGGTGCGCCAGCGATGCGAGTTTGTTCGCCTGCGCCTTGCTCAAGCGTGCGTCGGTGGCGACGACGCCGATCGTGGTGGCCATGCCGGCCGTCAGCCGCGCGGGGCCCTTGCCGTGCAGCAGGGCCTGGATGGTGCGGGCCAGGTGGCGGCCGTCGGCGCTTCGCGCGCCGGCGATCACGCTGCCGTCGTCGTCGATCACGTCGCCCATCGCGTTCACGGCGACGAGCGCGCCCACCGTGATGGCGCCGACCTTGATCGACGCGCTGCCGATGCCGCCCTTCATCGCGTGTTCGATGCCGAAAAGCTTGCCCACCGTGGCGCCGGCGCCGGCGCCGACCGAACCTTGTCGCGGCGCCGCGGCGGGCGCGGCGGCGCAGGCCGCGTAGCCCGCCGCGGCGTCGGGGCAGATGCGGGGATCACCGAGCCACAGATCGAACAGCACCGCAGCCGGCACGATCGGCACCCGGGCCGGCCCCACGACCAGGCCATGGCCGTGTTCGACGAGCCAGCGCATCACACCGCCTGCCGCGTCGAGCCCGAAGGCGCTGCCGCCGCTGAGCAACAGCGCGTGCACCTGCTCGATCAGGTTCTCGGACTTGAGCACGTCGGTCTCGCGTGTGCCCGGCGCGCCGCCGCGCACGTCGACACCGCACACCACGCCTTGCTCGCACAGCACCACGGTGCAGCCGGTGGGGCGGCGCGGGTCGCTGAAGTGGCCGACCTTCAGGCCGGCGACGTCGCAGATCGAATCCGTGTTCATGCCGGCATCGTAGCCGGCAGCGGCGCTGCGCTCAGCCGTCGACGTAAGACACGGCGGTCGCCGGCGCGCGCCGCACCTGCAGCTCGAAGATGTCCGGGCGCGCATAGTGCCCGGTGACGTCGAGGGTGCGGCGTGACGGGGCGACACGCGCAGTGTCGATCTCTGCATACAGGATGCCGGCCTCTCGGCGCAGCGGGCCCGCGACGACCTTGCCCATGGGATCGACCACCACCGAATCGCCGTCGTTGATCCATTCCTCGGGGTTGGGGAACAGTTCCGCGCGGGCCGGGAAGTCGGGCGGGATGTCGCTCGCACGCAGCGCGGTGCCGCTGCCGACGACCCAGCAGCGGCCTTCGAGCGCGATGTGGCGCATCGTGCCGAGCCAGTTGTCGCCGCTGTCGTAGGTGGGCGCGACGTAGATCTCCACGCCCTGGGCGTAGAGCGCGTAGCGCGCCAGCGGCATGTAGTTCTCCCAGCAGATGAGGCTGCCGATGCGGCCGACCGGAGTGTCGACGACACGCAACCCGGACGCGTCGCCCAGGCCGTGCACCATGCGCTCGGGGTTGGTCGGCATCAGCTTGCGGTGGCGGTTCAGCAACGTGCCGTCGGGACCGATGACGACGACGCTGTTGTAGAGCGTGCCGCCGCCCAGCGCCCGGTCCCGTTCGTTGAGGCCGCACACGATCGTCACGTGGTGGGCACGGGCGGCCTCGCACAGTTCGGCCAGGTCGCCTGCACCCACGTCCACCGCGTTGGCGAGCAGTCGGGCGTGCAACTGGCCCATGACGGCGCCGTCCCTTCCCGGCGCGAGGCGCCAGACCCAGGACGGGTAACCCGGGATGAAGGTCTCGGGAAAGACGATCAGCGACGCCCCTGCCGCTGCGGCCTCGGCGACCCATTGCACCGCGCGGGCGAGGGTAGCGGTCCGGTCGAGCAAGACCGGCGGGCGCTGGATGATGGCGAGCTTCGTCATGTGGTGTCCTTCTGGGGCAGGTGTGCCCGACAGCGACAGCATGCGGGTGATCGGGCGCCCAGACCAGTCCAGAATCTGAAGTGTTCGGCTTCCGGAGAAGATGCGATGGAAAACACCTACGGCCAGTTCTGCACCGTGGCCCGGGGTGCCGAGGTGTTGTGCGAGCGCTGGACGCCGCTGGTCGTGCGCGAGCTGCTGTGCGGCAGCAAGCGCTTCAACGAACTGCACCGCGGCGTGCCGCGCATGTCCACCAGCCTGCTGACGCAGCGGCTGCATCGGCTCGAGGAATTCGGCGTTGTCCGCCGCACCGCCGTCGGCAAGGTCTGGGAATACCGCCTCACGGCGGCCGGCGAGCAGCTTCGGCCGATCGTCATGGCGCTGGGCCACTGGGGTGCGCAGTGGATCGGCAGCCGCCTGCGCGACGATGAACTCGATGCCGGCCTGCTGATGTGGGACATGCGCCGGTTCGCGTGCATCCCCGAGTTCCCGCCGCGGCCCGTGGTCATTCACTTCCAGTTCCGCGACGCCCGGGAGGGTGAACGCGCCTGGTGGCTCGTCGTCGAAGACGGCGTGGCCGACCTTTGCCGCGACGACCCCGGGCGCGAGCTGACGCTCGTAGTCGATGCTTCGGTGCGCGCGTTGACCGAAGTGTGGGCGGGTGACCGCACGCCGCAGCAGGCGCTGCAGTCGCGCGAGATCCGGGTCGAGGGGGCGAAGCGCGAGGCGAACGACCTGTGGCGCTGGCTGGGCACGAGCGCTTTCGCGTCGACGCGGCGGGCTGCGCCCCATCGAGCGATTCGCATGGGGTCCGAACGGCGA
>DATDER010000277.1:0-26929 GCA_036523095.1 Rubrivivax sp. | reverse complement strand
GTCCAGGCGTCGGCCGGTTTTGGCAAGACCACCTTGCTGGCGCAGTGGCGACGCGAGTACCTGCGCCAAGGTGCGGTCGTCGCCTGGACGCAGTCGCAACCGCAGGACGGCCCGCAACGGTTGCTGCAGTCGATGGCGCTGGCACTGCGCACCGGCGCCGGACGCCCGGGCTTTGGTCGCACCCTGCTCGACGAGCGGCTGGCGCCGGGGTTCGAGGGCTACACCACCTGGCTCGCCGACGTGGCGCGTTCGGCCCTCGACGTCGTGCTCTTCGTCGACGAGGCCGAACGCCTGCCGCCCGAATCGCTCGCGGCCGTCGCCTACGTGCTGCGCAATGCGCCGCCCAACCTCCGTGTGGTGGTGGCCGCGCGCAGCGGCTGCCAGTTGGGCATCGACGATCTTGTCGCCTACGGAGTGTGCGCGGTGGTGACGCAGGCGATGCTGGGTTTCCGCTTCGACGAAACGCTGGAAGCGATTGAAAAACGCGTCCGCCGCCGCATCGACAACGACGAGGCTGCCCGCCTGCACGAGATGACCGAAGGCTGGCCGCTCGGCTTGCAACTCGCGCTGTCGGCGATCGAGAGCGCGGGCGACTTGGGCGTTGCAACGGGCGTACCGACGCCGCAGGGCGACGCGTTGCGAGAGCACTTTGTCGCGCTGTTGCTGGCCAACCTGGATGCGGCCGATGTCGGGTTGCTGACGCGCATCGCGATCGTGGACCCCCTCCATCCCGACCTGTGCTGCGCGTTGGTGGCGCCAGACGACGTCGCCGGGCGGCTCGACCGCATCGTGCGCGACACCGCGGTGTTCATCGCCGGCGAAAGTGGCGAGTGGTTGCGCATGCACTCCCTGGCGCGCGACGTGCTGCGCCAGCGATTTGCGGCCCTGCCGTCGAAGGAACAATCTACGCTGCACGCCCGCGCTGCGGACTGGCTGGCCGCACACGGCATGATCGAGGAAGCGGCCGGACATGCCCTGAGTGCCGGCCAGCGCGACCGCGCTTATGCGCTCGCCGAGCGCAGCCTGTACGAATCGCTCATGGCACGCGGGCATCAGGGCAGCGTGCTCGAATGGCTGGCCCGGATGCCCCCCGCGGAGCTGGACCGCCGCCCGCGGCTGCTGCTGGCGGCGGCGTGGTCGCTGGCGTTGAGCGAACGCCACCACGAGGCCGAACACCTGGTCGCGCGTGTCCTGATGCAGCCGGGCGCCGACGACGCGTTGAATTGCGAATGTGCACTCGTCCTCGGTGGCGCCGCCGTGTTCGCCGACGATCCCGACGGCTTCGCCTCACTGCACGACCCCTGGGCTGATCATCCACCCCTGCGCGAGCCGATGCTGCTCAGGATCCACGCCAATCGCTCGGCCTACCGCGCTCTGATCGAAGGCGAGCCCGCGCTCGCGCGCCTGCGCCAGCAGCGCGCCTTGCACTGCGCCCCGGACACCCCGCAGGTGGGTCATCTTTGCGACTGGAGCGACTTCGTCGCCGGTATGAGCTACCTATGGGAAGGGCAGGTGTTGCTGGCCGAGAAGGTGTTGCGCCCCGCGTTGGCGCATGCCGAAAGGGATCTGGGTCGCCGCAACCCCTTCGCGACGACGCTGGCGGCGCTGCTCGCCGCCGCGGTGTGGGAACGCGATCGGCCGGCCGAGGCGGCAGCCTTGCTCGCCAACCGGCTCGACGTGTTGGAGCGCAGCGGCCTGGCTGACGCGGTCCTGCTCGGCTACCGGACGATGGCCCGGCTGGCCGCTGCGGCAGGTGCCGAGAACCATGCGCTGGAGTTGCTTGGCGCGATGCACGCCGTGGGCGTGGAGCGCGGCTTGCCCCGCCTTTGCATCGCCAGCCTGGCCGAGCAGACCCGGTTGCACGCGAGCCGCTTCCGCGCCGAGACTTGCCGCGACCTGTGCGCGCAGATCGACACCCTGCTGGCCAGCGACGGGTGCCCTCAGGGACGGCTGTGGCGGCGCAGCGTCGAGGTGCTGTGCGAAATGGCCCGCGGCTACGCCGCCATCGCGGCCCAGCAATGGCGCGCAGCCGTCGAGCAACTGGCGCGCGCCGATGCCCTCGCGTTGCAGCTCAAGGCGGGCCGGCTGCACGTCGAACTGCTCGGGCTGCGCGCCTTCGTGCTCGATCGCTGCGGCGAGCAGTCGAATGAGATGCTGCGCGAGGCGGTCGGCCTGGCGCAGGCTTACGGCATGGAGCGTGTCTTCGACGACGCCCATCCGCGCCTCGGCGCCTGGTCGCACGCGGCGCCGCACGTGCCTGAAGGCGCCGATCCCGGCCTGGCAGGCCCGCTCGCGGCGCCGATGCACTCGCGCCCGCCGCCGACCGACCCAGGCCCCTGCCGTTCAGCCGCTTGCATGGCGTTCACGCCCAAGGAACGCGAGGTGCTGGAACTGCTCGCGCGCCATCTGTCGAACAAGGAGATCGGGCTGGCGATGCAGGTGGGCGAGGCCACGATCAAGTGGCACATGAAAAACCTGTTCGCCAAGCTGGACGCTGGTACGCGCAAGCAGGCGACGCAGCGCGCACGCGGCCTCGGGTTGCTCGGCGCCGAATAACCCTCAGTGTGGCGCCCCGTCTGTAAAGGGGGGCGCGGCGGCGCAACCTGCTACCTGACGCGCGGTACCCGCCCCATCAGGTAGAACTCGTCGTTCGGGCGCATCGCCGTCAGGTTGGCCATGCGGTTGCTCATGCCGAAGAAGGCGGTGATGGCGCCGACGTCCCAGATGTCGTCGTCGCTGAAGCCGTGTCCGCGCAGTGCCTCGAAGTCGGTCTCGTCCACCGCGTGCGATCGCTGGCAGACCTTGATCGCAAAGTCGAGCATCGCACGCTGGCGCGGCGTGATGTCGGCCTTGAGGTAGTTCACCGCCACCTGGTCAGCGACCAGCGGTTGCTTCTCGTAGATGCGCAGGATCGCGCCGTGCGCCACGACGCAGTACAGGCACTGGTTGGCCGCCGAGGTGGCGACGATGATCATCTCGCGCTCGCCCTTGCTCAGCGAGCCGGTATCCTTCAGCAGCAGCGCGTCATGGTAGGCGACGAAGGCGCGCCACTCGGCCGGCCGGTGCGCGAGTGCCAGGAACACGTTCGGCACGAAGCCGGCCTTGGCCTGCACTTCGAGGATGCGCGCGCGGATGTCCTCGGGCAGGTCTTTCATTTCGGGCACCGGGTAACGCGAGATCGGGTTCATCGTTGGCCTCGTTCAGGTCCTGAATTGCATTGCGTGCAGGCGTGCGTAGAGGCCGCCGCGCGCCAGCAGTTCGGCGTGCGTGCCTTGTTCGACGAGCCTGCCTGCATCCATCGCCAGCACACGGTCGGCGTGTTCGATCGTCGACAGGCGGTGTGCAATCACCAGCGTCGTGCGGCCCTGCATCAGGGTCTCGAGAGCGGCCTGCACCGCGCGTTCGCTCTCGTTGTCGAGCGCCGAGGTCGCTTCGTCGAGGATCAGCACCGGCGCGTCCTTGTAGATCGCACGCGCGATCGCCAGGCGCTGGCGCTGGCCGCCCGAAAGCTGGCTGCCGTTGTGCCCGATCAGCGTGTCCACACCCTGCGGCAGGCTGTCGACGAAGTCGAGCAGGTTGGCGCTGCGCAACGCGGCGCGCACACGTTCGGCGTCGCTCGTGTCGCCCAGGCTGACGTTGACCGCCACGCTGTCGTTGAAGAGCACGACGTCCTGGCTCACGAGCGCGAACTGGCGCCGAAGGGCACGGATGTCCCAGTCGCGCAGCGGCACGCCGTCGAGCAGGATCTCGCCCGCGGTCGGCTCGATGAAGCGTGGCAGCAGATGCACCAGCGTCGACTTGCCTGCGCCCGAGGGCCCGACGAGCGCCACGGTTTCGCCGGCACGCACGGTGAGCGACAGGCCCTCGAGCGCGTTGGCCATGTCCTCGCGATAACGCAGGCTCACGTCGCGCAACTCGATCTCGCCGCGTGCGCGTGCCACCGCGTGGCTGCCGCCCGACTCGACCGCGGTGCCCTCGACGAGCTCGATGCCGCGTTCGACATTGGCGAGCCCGCGTGTGATCGGCGTCATCACGTCGGACAGGTGCTTGATCGGGCTCACCAGCATCAGCATCGCGGTGATGAAGGCGACGAAGGTGCCGACTGTGGCGCCGCCGCTCGTGCTCTGCCACAGCGCAACCGCGATCACTGCCGACAGCGACACCGCCGCGAGCATCTGCGTGACCGGCGTCATCGTCGCGCTCGCGACCGTGGCCTTCAGCAGCAGGCGGCGCAGCAGCGCGCTCGTGCGGCCGAAGCGCCCGGCCTGGCTCTCGCCGGCGTCGTGCAGGCGCACGATGCGCCAGGCGAGCACGTTCTCTTCGACCACATAGGCCAGCTCGTCGGTCGCACGCTGCCCGGCCTTGACCAGCCCGTGCAGCCGGCGCCCGACCGTACGCATCACCAGCGCCACGGCAGGGAACAGCACCGCGACGAAGAGCGTGAGCTTCCAGTTGAGCCAGAACAGGTAGACCAGCAGGGCCAGCAGCGTGAGCGAATCGCGCACCAGCGTGAGCACGGCGTTGACGAGTTGGGTCGTGCCCGATTGCACCTCGTAGACGAGCGTGTTCGTGAGCGTGCTGGCGCTGCGCTGCGTGAAGAGCGCGGGCTCGGCGCGCATCAGGTGCTCGAACATGCGCTGGCGCAGCCCGAAGACGGCCAGGTTGGCCGACCACGACAAGCCGTACTGCGCGACGAAACCGGCCACGCCGCGCACCGCGAACAACAGGATGATCGCCGCCGGGATCGCCCACAGCGGCAGCCCGCGCCCGGCGAATCCCTTGTCGAGCAGCGGCTGCATCAGCGCTGGGATGAGCGGCTCGGTTGCCGCGCTGACGACAGCCGCCGCGGCGGCGCCGAACACGCCGACACGCGACTGGCGGAAGTACGGCGCGATGCGCGCAAAGCGTTGCAGCAGCGTGGGCATGGGCCCGGATTATCGCGGCCGGGTGTCCCGACCAAAACGGCCCGCTGCGACCGGCTGCCTAGAATGCGGCCCATGAGGACACGCCGTCAGTTTGTCGCCGGGCTCGGCGCGGCGCTCGCGCTGCCTGTCGCGGCCCAGTTCAGGGTCGAGATTTCGGGCGTCGGTGCGACGCAGTTGCCGATCGCCGTCGCCGCCTTCAAGGGCGAGGCCGGCATGACGGCGCAGATCTCGGCGATCGTGCGCGCCGACCTCGAGCGCAGCGGGCTGTTCCGCTCGGTCGACGCACCTGCAGGGCTCGACGAACGCAGCGCGCTTCCACCCGACGTTCGCGGCCGCGGCGCCGACGCGCTGCTGGCGGGCTCGGTCATGCGCCTGGCCGACGGCACCTTCGACGTCCGCTACAAGCTCTGGGACGCGGTGCGCGGCAGCGAACACTTCGCGCGCGCCACGACGGTGGCGGCGCCCGACCTGCGCCTCGCGGCGCACCGCATCGCCGACGAGATCCACGAGAAGCTCACCGGCGAGCGTGGTGTCTTCGCGACCCGCATCGCCTACGTGACCAAGGCCGGGCGCAACTACACCTTGCGCATCACCGACGCCGATGGCGAGGGCGGGCAGGTCGCGCTGGCGAGTGCCGAGCCGATCATCTCGCCGGCCTGGTCGCCGAGCGGCAAGGAACTGGCCTACGTCAGCTTCGAGAGCCAGAAGGCGGTGGTCTGGGTCCAGAACGTGAGCACCGGCGCGCGCGCGGCGATCGCCAACTACCCCGGCTCGAACAGCGCACCGGCGTGGTCGCCCGACGGGCGCGAACTCGCGGTGACGCTGTCGCGTGGCGGTCCGGCGCAGCTGCATCTGGTGTCGCGCGAAGGCGGCACGCCGCGGCGCCTGACTTCGAGCGCCTCGATCGACACCGAACCCGTGTTCGCCCCCGATGGCCGCACCGTCTACTTCGTGAGCGACCGGGGTGGCGGCCCGCAGGTCTACCGTGTGCCCACGGCCGGCGGCAATGCCGAACGTGTGACTTTCACCGGCGCCTACAACATCAGCCCGTCGATCAGCCCCGATGGCAAATCGCTGGCCTACATCGCGCGCCAGGGCGGCGCGTTCCGCGTCACCGCGCTCGATCTCGCCAGCGGAACCATTCAGACCCTGAGCGACACGAACGACGATGAGAGCCCGAGCTTTGCACCGAATGGTCGCTTGCTGGTCTATGCCAGCCGCGACCAGGGACGCGATGTGCTGATGACGAGCACGCTCGACGGCAAGATCAGGACCCGCCTGCTCAGCAGCGGCCTGGACATGCGCGAACCCGCCTGGGGCCCTTTCGGCCGTTAGCGGCAGCCACGTCCTGCGACGCGCCTGCACCCACCCTCCGCCAATTCACCAAGGATTCCGAATGACCCTGACCACCCGCGCCACCTTGCTCATCGCGACCGCCGCACTGCTGGCCGCCTGCAGCTCACCCGTCAAGCTGGACGAAGTGCCGGTCGAAAGCCGCGACCCGAACGCCGCCGCCGGCGCTGCGTCAGGCGCCGCAGGAGCGGGCACGTCGGCGGCGGCGTCGGGCACGTCGCAATCGCAGGTGGCGACCGTCAACACGGGGGTGGCAGCGCCCGCGGCCGCGCTGGCGCAGCGCACGGTCTACTTCGATTTCGACAGCTTCGAGCTGCGAGAAGACTCGCGGCCGGTGATCGACAGCCACGCCAAGGTGCTGACGGCCAACAAGGCCCGGCGCATGGTCGCCGAAGGCCACACCGACGACCGCGGCGGCCGCGAATACAACCTGGCGCTGGGCCAGAAACGCGCCGAAGCGGTGGTGCGTTCGCTCACGCTGCTGGGTGCCGGTGCGAACCAGCTCGAGGCCGTGAGCTTCGGCAAGGAACGGCCGGCGGCCGAGGGCGCTGACGACGCCGCGCGGGCCAAGAACCGCCGTGTCGAGCTGAAGGACAAGCCGTGAACCTGATGCCGTGCGCGCCACGCTGGCGCGCCGTCTTGGCGCTGTGCGCGGCCCTGCTGGGAGCGCCCGCCGCACACGCCGGCCTCTTCGACGACGAAGAAGCGCGCAAGGCGATTCTCGAGATCCGCACCCGCATCACGCAGAACGACGAGGCGGCGAAGGCACGTGCGGCCGAACTGGCCGCGGCCAACGCCCAGTTGTCGGAGCAGGTGCAGACGCTGCGCCGAAGCATCCTCGACCTCAACAACGCGATCGAGTCGATGCGTGCCGAACTGGCCCGGCTGCGTGGCGCCGACGAACAGCTCGTGCGCGACGTGACCGAGCTGCAGAAGCGGCAGAAGGACATCACACAAGGCATCGACGACCGCATCCGCAAGATCGAGCCGCAGAAGGTGGCGCTCGACGGCGCCGAGTTCTCGGTCGAACCCGAAGAAAAACGCCTTTACGAAGATGCGATGGCGACGCTGAAGGCGGGTGAGTACGACAAGGCGGCGACTGCGTTGGTGGCCTTCCAGCGCCGTTACCCGGCCAGCGGTTACAACGATTCGGCCCGTTTCTGGCTCGGCAACGCCTACTACGGCAAACGCGACTACAAGGAGTCCGTCGCGGCGTTTCGCAACTTCGTCACCGCATCGCCGAACCACCCGCGTGCACCCGAGGCGCTGCTTGCGCTGGCGAACAGCCAGGTCGAGATGAAGGACGGCCGCGGCGCGCGCAAGACGATCGACGAACTGATGAAGAACTACCCCAAGTCGGAAGCGGCGCAGGCAGGCAAGGAGCGGCTGGCGTCGATCAAGTGATGCGCGTGAAGGCGCGGCGTTTGCCTGCCTAGAATCGCGGCATGAACGAATCCGAGCTTCCCGCTCTGGCGGCCCAGGTCCTCTGGGCCGCTTTCCTTTTGGCGGTCGTCTTCGGCGCGATCGCCCAACGCACCCACTTCTGCACCATGGGCGCGGTGGCCGACATCGTGAACATGGGCGACTGGAGCCGCATGCGCATGTGGGTGCTGGCGATCGGCGTGGCGATGATCGGCTTCAACCTGATGGTCGCCGCGGGCTGGGTCGAAGCCGGCAAGAGCTTCTACACGCCGCCGCGGCTGATCTGGCTCTCGAACCTGCTCGGGGGCTTGTTGTTCGGCTTCGGCATGGTGCTGGCGTCGGGCTGCGGCAGCAAGACGCTGGTGCGCATCGGCGGCGGCAGCCTGAAATCGCTGGTGGTGTTTGCCGTGCTCGGCATCGCCGCCTACGCCACCTTGCGCGGCGCCTTCGGCGTGGCGCGGGTGGCCACGGTCGACGCCGTCGCGCTGGCGCTGCCGGCGGGGCAGGACCTGCCGTCGCTCGTCAGCCACTGGTCGGGTCTGTCGCGCACCGCGCTGGCGCTGTGGCTCGGCGGCGGGCTCGGTCTGCTGCTCGTGGCATGGGTACTGGTGCGGCCCGAGGGGCGAACGGCCGAAGTCCTGCTGGCCGGGATCGGCATCGGTGCGGTGGTCGTCGCGACCTGGTGGGTGTCGGGCGTGCTCGGGCATCTGGCCGAACACCCGCAGACGCTGGAAGAAGCCTTCCTGGCCACCAACAGCCAGCGCATGGAGTCGCTGACCTTCGTTGCGCCGATCGCCTACACGATCGACTGGCTCATCCTCTTCAGCGACAAGAGCAAGGTGCTGACGATCGCGATCGTGACCTGCTTCGGTGTCGTCGTCGGCTCGGCCCTCGTCGCACTGCTGGGCCGCACCTTCCGTTGGGAGGGCTTCGGCGGGACCGAGGACACCGCGAACCATCTCGTCGGTGCGGTGCTGATGGGTGTGGGCGGCGTGACCGCGATGGGCTGCACCATCGGCCAGGGCCTGTCGGGCGTGTCCACGCTCGCGATCGGCAGCTTCATCGCCCTGGCCGGCATCCTGGGGGGTGCTGTGCTGGCCTTGAAGTACCAGGTCTGGCGCGTCGAGCGCATCGCTTGAGCACCGTGTCCGCCCCCGCGGCCCCGCCCGAGGCCGACCTCGAACGCCGTTTCGGCGCGCTGCGCCGGCTCTACGGCGACGCCGGCTATGCGCGCCTGCGCACGCTGCGCGTCGCCGTCGTCGGGCTCGGCGGCGTCGGCTCGTGGGCGGCCGAGGCGCTGGTGCGCAGCGGCGTGGCCGGCGTCGTGCTGATCGACTTCGACCACGTCGCCGAATCGAACATCAACCGCCAGGTGCAGGCCTTGGGCAGCACCGTCGGGCAGGCCAAGGGCGAGGCGCTGCGGGCACGTTTCGCCGACATCCACCCCGGCTGCGCGGTGCAGGTGGTGGACGACTTCGCGACGGCCGACAACTGGCCCGCGATCCTGCCCGGCCCGGTCGACGCGGTGATCGACGCATGCGACCAGGTGCAGGCCAAACGCACGCTCGCGGCCTGGGCTCTGCAAACCGGCACCGCCTTCGTCAGCGTCGGCGCCGCGGGCGGCAAACGCCAGGCGCAGAAGGTCGACGCCGACGACCTGGCGCTCGCAACCCACGACCCGCTGCTGGCGGCGCTGCGACAGCGCCTGCGCAAGGAACACGGCGCGCCGCGCAGCGGGCCGATGGGGTTGCGCTGCGTCTTCTCACGCGAGAACGTGGCGCAGCCGCCTGACGACGGCTGTGCGATCGACGGCAGTCTCAACTGCCACGGCTACGGCTCGAGCGTGATGGTCACCGCGACCTTCGGCATGGTCGCGGCGGCCCAGGCGGTGGAGGGGGTGCTTGGGCTGCCTGCGCTGCCCCCGGAATCGCCCCGCAGCCGATGCTAGAATTTGAAGCTCTGCGGGCAGGGTTGTTAGCTCAGTCGGTAGAGCAGCGGACTTTTAATCCGTTGGTCGTGGGTTCGAATCCCGCACAACCCACCACTTGAATGCCTCGAGCGGGTCCTTAGCTCAGTTGGTAGAGCAGCGGACTCTTAATCCGTTGGTCGAAGGTTCGAATCCTTCAGGGCCCACCAATCGAATCAACGGCTTGGCAGCGATGCCAGGCCGTTGTCGTTTGGTGACCGTGACGAAAGCGTGACAACTCGACCATCCATCACGCCCTGCCTCGATCCGATACGCCCCAGCCAGGTTGTGTGTCGCATTTGCGCCCTAAAACATTGGTCAAGCTGACCGCGGCTGCTGCCGTCGTCCGGCGCGGCGGAATGCGCGCATCACGCGGCTGCAACGCGATGCCCGCGATTCGCGGGCCCTGTCCACACCGCATGGGCAAAGACTGCGGCGGAGACACGAATGTGGACGTCTGGCACGGCCGCGCCGTGGGGCTGGCCACGCCGCCCGACCGCGCAGCGGCCATGCTTCGCGAGCACGCCCCCGACGCCGCCGACGCGCTGGTGGCCGAGCCGGCCTGACGGCCCTTCCAGCGCGTCGCGACCCTGGCCTACCTGGCAAACACCAACGTCAGAGGATCGTCCACCGTGGCGTGCTGCACCTGGGCGTTGTCGAAGGCCGCGAAGCCGAACAGATAGCGCCCGGCCAGGTTGTCGAACTGCACGTCGAGCTTGCTGCCCGTGACCAGCTTGCGTGCCACCACCGACGTGTGCACACCGTTGCTCCAGCTGTAGTTGACGCGGATGTCGGCGCGGTCACCCTTGAGCGGGAAGATGAGATAGGAGCCAACCTCGTCACCCGGCTTGAAGCGGCCGTCGTCGAACGGCGTCTCGTCGCCTGACTTGATGTAGTAGGTGCCACCGGCATTGGCCGGTTTGCCGTCCTTGTTCATGAACTTCGGCTTGCCGCCCTCGAGCGGGAAGCCGCCGTATTCCGGGCCACCGGGGTCACTCTTGCGGCCGGCGTTCGGGCTCGTCTTCGGGTCGTAGCGCGTGTGGTCGGCGTACTGGTCGTCGACGTGACCCAACGGTGCGGTGCGGCTGCCCTTCATGTGCCACATGTCGGAGATTTCGCCTTCGCTGCGCGTGTACTTGTTGCCGAAAGGCTTTCCCTCATCCACGTGGCACATGGTGGCGCAGCCCCTGGTCTCGAAGTTCTTCACCGAGTTGTTGATCGGCCACAGCATGGCCCACTTGTCCTCGTAATAGATGTTGTCGTCGCCGCCCTTGTCGGCGGGGTCGGTGAGCTTCTTCCACGAGCCATCGGCCTGCTTCTGATACGGGCCGCGCTGCCGTGAATCGGTGGGATCCTTGTACTGGACCAGCATGTACAGCATGTCGCCGAAATACGCTGCCTTGAGCGTGCCGGTGGTCTGGCCCGTGCCGCCGAAGTTCTTGCCGTCGGCCATCGAGATGCTCAGCGTTCGGGCCTGGGCCCACACCGGGTCGTTGGCGCCGGCGGCCAGGTTGGGCGCGGCTGCGGCCTTGACCGCGACGAGGGTGTGGGCAGGCGTCGAATCCGGCGTCGCGGTGCATCCGACGAGTGCCGAGACGGCAAGCGCCAAAGCCGTGATGGAGAGACCGGTTCGTTCAAGCATGTCAGGTCCTTTGTTGAGTTGGAATCCGGCGACGAACCCTCATGCCTTGCATGCTGAAAGTCAGCCTGCCGCGACGCCTGGATGCTCCCGCACCGGTGCGTCCATCGCCGTGATCTGCGTCAAGGTTTGATTCGATCGCCCGATCGCCCGATCGCACACGCGGGCCGGGCCAGCGGGCTACGAGGCAACCTCGAGCGGTGCCGGCTCGCTGGTGCGGCTGCATTGCTCCACCAGGTACAGGATCGACTGGTACGGGATGTCGCTCATCTCCGACAGCCCGATCTCGCAGGTGCGGCTGCTGGAATAGCCGGTGCGGCAAGCGGCGGGCAGGGCGTCCTTCAGGTGGCGCAGTGCATGCTCGTTCAGCTCCGGGCGCATGAAGCCGCGCTCGCCGGCGAAGCCGCAGCACTGCACCTCGTCCACCGTCACCACCTGCATGCTGCACCTCGAGGCGATGGCCGTCAGCTTGTCCGTGCTGCCCATCTTGCGCACGCTGCACACCGGGTGAATGGCCACGGCTTCGTCTTGCGGCTTCAGGCTCAGTCGCGGCAACAACTGGTCATGCACGAAGTCGATGCTGTCGTGCAGCGGCAGCCGGCCGGCCAGGAACTTCTTCATGCGGTAGGCGCACGGACTGGTGTCGAAGACGATCGGCCAGCGACCGCCCTCGCTGGCCTCGGCGAGCACCGCTTCCAGCTCGGCCGACTTCAGGTCGGCCGCTTCCATCAGCCCCTTGCTCTCGAACGGCTGGCCGCAGCACAGCCCGGCCAGCTTGGCAGGGTAGACCACGTCGAAGCCGGCACGATGGAACAGACGCTCGGCCACCGTCGGCAGCATCTCCACGCCGTCGTGTCCGCGCTGTGCGCCCATGTTGCGCGCCGCGCAGCTCGGGAAGTAGACCAGCCGTTCGGCCTTCGTCGGCGCCGCCGGCTTCGGCACGAAGTGCACCGGCCGCGCCAGGGCCGGCGACCACTTCGGCAGCCGCCCGCCGCTGGCCTTGCGCAAGCCGTCGAGCGAGCCCTTCATCAGCCTTGTGCCGACCACGCCGTGCACGAGGTCGGCGGCGCCGAGGCCCAGGCGCACGCCCGTGGTCAGCGCGCCGTAGTGGCGGGCGGCGACGTCGGCCACCTTCTTCGTCATCGGCCCTGCGCGGCGCCCGCGCAGGGCTTTGATCAGCAGGCCGGTCTCGATGTGCACCGGGCAGGCGGTGGCGCACAGCCCGCAGGCCGCGCAGGTGTCGATGCCGTGGAAGTCGTACAGCGACTTCATCTCGGCCGCGCGCTGCGGCGATTCGCCGCTGGCATCGAGTCGCGCGATCTCGCGCCAGCCCACGATGCGCTGGCGCGGCGACAAGGTGAGGCCGCGTGACGGACACTTCGGTTCGCAGAAGCCGCACTCCATGCACTTGTCCACCAGTGCGTCGACGGCGGGCAGCGGCTTCAGGTCCTTCAGGTGCGACTGTGGGTCGTCGTTCAGGATCACGCCGGGGTTGAGCAGGCCCTGCGGATCGAACAGCGCCTTGACGCGCCGCATCGCGGTCATCGCCGTTGCGCCCCATTCCAGCTCGACATAGGGTGCCATGTTGCGACCGGTGCCGTGCTCGGCCTTCAGCGACCCGTCGTAGGTCTCGACCACCATCTTGCACAGTGCGTCCATGAAGCGCCCGTAGCGCTGCACCTCGCTGTCGCGGCCGAAGTCCTGGGTGAAGACGAAGTGCAGGTTGCCCTCCAGCGCATGGCCGAAGATGATCGCATCGGTGTAGCCATGCGAGCGCAGCAATCCCTGCAGCTCCAGCGTGGCCTCGGCAAGCCGCTCGATCGGGAAGGCCACGTCCTCGATCAGCACGGTGGTGCCGGTTTCGCGCATCGCGGCCACCTCGGGCAACATGCCCTTGCGCACCTTCCACAGTGCGGCCGATTCGGACGCCTCGGTGGTGAAATGCAGCGGGGTGACCAACTCGAAGCCAGCCAGCACACCGGCCACGGCCTCGACCTTGATGCCCAGCGCGGCGGCGGTTTCAGCGCGCACCTCGACCAGCAGAGCGGCTGCGTCGTTGCCCAGGGCCTGCAGCGTCGGCGGCATGCCCGGCTGATGCTGCACCGAACGCAGCGAGGCGCGGTCGAGCAGTTCCACGGCCGACACCGGGTTGTGCTTCAGCTGGGTCACGGCAGCGCAGGCCTGTTCCAGCCGGTCGAACAGGATCAGCGCGCTGGCCTTGTGCGCATGTTCCTCCACCGTGTGGAAAGTGATCTCGCTGATGAAGCCCAGCGTGCCTTCAGAGCCGATCAGAAGGTGCGCCAGGATGTCGATCGGGTCTTCGAAGTCGACCAGTGCGTTCAGGCTGTAGCCGGTCGTGTTCTTCAGCCGGAACTTGTGGCGGATGCGCCCGGCCAGCGTGCTGTCCTCGCGCGTGCGCTGGCCCAGGTCGGCGAGGCCCTGCAGCATCTCGGGGTGCGACGCCGCAAAGGCCGCGCGGCTGGCGGCATCACGCGTATCGAGCAGCGTGCCGTCCGCCAGCAGCACGCGCATGCCGGCGAGGGTCTGATAGCTGTTCTGCGCCGTGCCGCAGCACATGCCGCTGGCGTTGTTGGCGGCGATGCCCCCGATCATCGCCGCGTCGATCGAGGCCGGGTCAGGGCCGATCTTGCGGCCGAAGGGTGCCAGCGCGCGGTTCGCGGCGGCGCCGATCACGCCCGGTTGCAGGCTGATCGTGGCCGCGTCGTCGGCGATGCGGATGCCACGCCAGCCGTCGCCCAGCATCACCAGCACCGAGTCGCTCAGAGCCTGGCCCGACAGGCTGGTGCCTGCGGCGCGGAAGGTCAGCGGCGTGCGGTGCGCAGCGCAGCGCTGCAGCACCAGGCGCAGTTCGTCCTCGTCCTCGACCACCACCACCAGCTGCGGCACCAGCCGGTAGAAGCTGGCGTCGGTGCCCCAGGCCAGTGTTCGCAGCGGGTCGGTGATCAGCCGCTCGGTGGGGATGCGCTGCTGCAGTTCGCGGTGCAGCAGGTCGTAAGGGGCTTTCAACATCACGGCTTTCGCCTTCCGGTCAAGGCAAGGGCACGCCGAGCAGCGGGTCGCTCACCTTGAAGACGTGCATCGCCAGCATCGTCAGCGTGCCGGCCAGCGCGCAGTAGTAGATCGTCGGCAGCACGGTGCGGCGCAGCGTCAGGCCCTCGCGTCCCATCACGCCGACGGTGGCCGAGGCCGCCACGACATTGTGGATCGCGATCATGTTGCCGGCAGCGGCGCCGACCGATTGCGCCGCGACCATCGTCGCGCCGCTGACTGAAAGCGCCTGC
Source organism: Rubrivivax sp. (assembly GCA_036523095.1). Classification (GTDB taxonomy): domain Bacteria; phylum Pseudomonadota; class Gammaproteobacteria; order Burkholderiales; family Burkholderiaceae_C; genus Rubrivivax. The sequence continues at coordinate 12,322 of DATDER010000277.1, read as the reverse complement.
GCCACGCTGTACTGGTACTGGCTGAGCATCAGGTTGGACACGGTGTTCGAGCCGGCCAGGAAGGCACCGATCGCACCGACCGTCGGTGCGAAGAAGGGATAGACCTCACCGACCGAGGCAGCGACCCATTGCGCCATCGTGATCGGCATGCTCTTCAGTTCGCTGGTGTTCACACCCGACTGGATCATGATGCGCACCATCGGCACGGTGAAGATCAGCACGAAGCCCGCGCTGAGCAGCGTGCCGGTGGAGTCCTTCAGCGCCGCGCCGAAGTCCGGCAGCTTCATGCGGTGCAGGAAGAAGGTCACCAAGCAGACGAAGACCAGGATGCCGCCGGGCAGGTACAGCGGTTGAAAGTTGCCGCTGATGCCGGCCTCGCCGAGGATGTTCTTGGTGCTCCAGGACGCGTCGGTGAGCATCGACTTGAACGGTGCCCAGGTGCGGCTGAGTACCAGGATGGCGGCCAGCAACAGGTACGGGAACCACGCCAGCATCGTCGGGATCTTGCGCGCGCCGATCTCGTCGAGCTTCATCTCGATGGTGCCCATCCAGTCGCTCGGCCACTCGGCCGGCGGTGCGAAGTCCCAGCTCTTCTTCGGCACCAGGAAGCCGGCACGCGCGGCGAAGGACATCAGCCCCAGGCCGATCAGCGCGCCGATCAGCGACGGGAACTCGGGGCCGAGGAACACGCCGGCCAGCGCGTAGGGCACCACGAAGGCCAGCGCCGCGAGCAGCGCAAAGGGTGCGATCGCCAGGCCCTCGGTCCACGAGCGGTTGCGGCCGAAGAAGCGCGTCATGAACATCACCAGCAGCAGCGGCATCAGCGTGCCGCAGATGGCGTGGCCGATCGCCACCTGGCTGTAGATGGCGTGGAAGAAGTCGGCCCACGAACTGCCCTGCGCCTGCAGCACGGCCGTCATCTGCTCGCGCTGCAACCCGCCTTGAACGCCCACCAGCATCGGCGTGCCGACCGCGCCGAAGGACACCGGCGTGGACTGGATCATCATGCCGAACATCACCGCGGCCAGCGCCGGGAAGCCCACCGCCACCATCAGCGGCGCGGCCACCGCGGCCGGTGTGCCGAAGCCCGAGGCGCCTTCGATGAAGGAGCCGAACAGCCAGGCGATCAGGATCACCTGCACGCGCCGGTCGGCGCTGATGCTGGCAAAGCCGCTGCGGATGCTGGCGATGCCGCCGGAGTGCTTCAGCGTGTTCAGCAGCAGCAGCGCGCCGAAGATGATCCACAGCACCTGCAGCGTGATGATCAGCCCCTCCAGCGTGGCCGCGGCCACGCGGTTGACGCTGACGCCCCAGAAGAACAGCGCGATGGCCGCCGTGACGACGTAGACAAGCGGCATGGCGCGTTTGGCTGGCCAGCCCAGCCCGACGAGCAGCACGCCCGACAGGCCGATGGGGGTGAAGGCCAGAAGCGCCTGGATTCCAAGTTCCATGTCGTGTCTCCAAGGTCTGCCGCATCTTCGTGCGGCGTGGGGGTCAGCCTGCGACGAGCAGGATGTGCAGCCGGCGCGGCCCATGGGCGCCGAGTTGTATGGTCTGTTCGATGTCGGCCGTGCGCGACGGGCCCGAGATGACGTTCACCGTGCGCGGGATCGGTTGGCCGGTGGCGCGCCACTTCGCCCACACCTCCTCGAAGTGGGCCACCACCTGGTGCGTGTGCACGACAACGATGTGGTTGTCGGGTACGAAGTTCAGCGTGCTGGGCGTCTCGGCGCCGGAGAGCGTGACGATGCCGCCCGACTCGGCCACGGCCGCGAAGCAGGGCGTGACGCTGCTGAGGTCTTCGCGCACCGCGGCGCCGTACTGCACCTGCAGCCCGTCGGGCCAGGCCAGCGCCCGCAGTGCGCCCGCGGCGCGCACCTGCGTCGGCACCGGGATGGCGGCAAGGTAGCGCAGCACCGCGGCAGGCACTTCGTCGATCGAGGCCAGGCGCTCGACGGTGGCCGCCTTCTCGACCATCTTGGCGACGAAGCGCTCGACCACGTCGCCACTGAAGGCGGGTATGGGGCCCGGGCCGCGCAGCGGCGTGATGGGCGTTGCCGCCGGGCCGCTGCGGCCCAGCGACTGGCGGATCTGCGCCAGCACGCGCTCGCGGCCGCCGCTCACTGCCGCGCCCCCCGGCGTTTGCGCCAGGCTTGCTGGAAGGTGCCGCCCTGCGGCGCGGGCAGGTCGCGCGTGTCGGTCCAGCCGCCGGCCAGCGGCAGCCAGCCGAGCGCACCGCGCTTGCGGCCGAACAGGCTCAGCGCGGGGATGGCGATGCGCATCGCCAGGTGGTACAGCCCGGCACGTCGGGCCAGCGCGGCCCAGGCCTGCAGGGCCCAGCGGATCGGCGCGGGCGTGAGGCCGGTTTCGAACTGCTGGCGGCGGATCTCGCGCAGCAGGCCGGGCAGCGGGATCTTCACCGGGCACACCGACTGGCAACGGCCGTTCAACGTGCAGGCGTTGGGCAGGTCGTAGGCCTGGTCGATGCCGTTGATCAGCGGTGTCAGCACCGAGCCCATCGGCCCCGGATAGACCCAGCCGTAGGCATGCCCGCCGATCGAGGTGTAGACCGGGCAGTGGTTCAGGCAGGCGCCGCAGCGGATGCAGCGCAGCATCTCGCGGAACGGGCCACCCAGCATCTTCGAGCGGCCGTTGTCCACCAGCACGACGTGGTACTCCTGCGGGCCGTCGAGATCGTCGGCACGGCGCGGCCCGGTGCTGACGGTGGTGTAGGTCTCGGTCTCCTGGCCGGTGGCGCTGCGTGCCAGCAGGCGCAGGAAGGTCGTGGCATCTTCGAAGGTCGGCACCACGCGCTCGATGCCGCTCGTGACGATGTGCACCCGGGCGAGGGTCTGCGTCAGGTCGCCGTTGCCTTCGTTGGTGACGATGATGCTCGAGCCGGTTTCGGCGACGAGGAAGTTGCCGCCGGTGATGCCGACGTCGGCCTTGAAGTAGTGCTCACGCAGCACCTGGCGCGCTTCGTTGACCATCTCGCTCACCTCGGTGAGGTGCTTGGTATAGCCGAGCGGGCGGTGAAACTCGTCGAACAGGTCGGCCACCTGCGCGCGGGTCTTGTGCACGGCGGGCACGATGATGTGGCTGGGCGGCTCCTTGGCCAGCTGGATGATGTATTCACCCAGGTCGGTTTCGACCACGTGGTAGCCGGCCGCCTCGAGCGCGTCGTTCAGGCCGATCTCCTCGCTGACCATCGACTTTCCTTTGGTGATGGTCTTCGCATTCGCCTTGCGGCAGATCTCGAGGATGATCTCGCGCGCCTCTTCGGCGCTCGAAGCCCAGTGCACCTCGCCGCCGTGGCGCCGGACCTGCTCTTCGTAACGCTCGAGGTAGGTGTCCAGGTGCGCGAGCACATGGTTCTTCAGGTCGCGCGCACGATCGCGCAGGGCCTCGAACTCCGGCAGCGCGGCCACCTGCGTGGCGCGCTTCTGCACGAAGCCGCCGCTGGCATGGTCGAGCGCGGCCTGCAGGCGCTTGTCGAGGATGGCGACCGAGACGCGCTCCGGGAAGGTGTTGGTGGGGGCGTGCATCACCGGCTTCCGTTCGCCCCCGAGGCGCCGTCGGCGCCGGCCCCCCGAGGGGGCGTCGTCGCCTGGGGGCGGCCCGGCGGCGACGCCGGCTCGCCGATGGCGGGCTCAGTGCCCATCCCCGCCAGCACCTCGGCGGTGTGCAGCACGCGGATCGGCAGGCCGCGGCGCTTGATGCGCCCGGCGATGTTGAGCAGGCAGCCCAGGTCGCCGCCGAGCACGGTGCCGGCGCCGCTGGCCTGGATGTGGGCGATCTTGTCGTCCACCATCTTGGTGGAGATCTCGGGGTACTTGACGCAGAAGGTGCCGCCGAAGCCGCAGCATTCTTCGGTGCCGCGCATTTCCACCAGGTCCAGGCCCTGCACGCTGGACAGCAGCTTGCGCGGCTGGCCCTTGACGCCCATCTCGCGCAGTCCGGCGCAGCTGTCGTGGTAGGTGGCCTGGCCGTCGTAGCGGGCTTGCACACCATCGACCTTCAGCACATCGACCAGGAAGCTCAGCAACTCGTGGCTCCGGCGTGCCAGGCTTTCGGCGCGTGCCGCCCAGGCCGGATCATCGGCAAACAGGGCCGGGTAGTCCTGCCGCAGCGTGCCCATGCACGAGCCCGAAGGGCCGACCACCGCGTCGAAGCCCTCGAAGGCCGCGATCACCCCTTTGGCGATCGCGCGTGCATCGGCGCTGTCGCCGCTGTTCAGCGCCGGCTGGCCACAACAGGTCTGTGCTTCCGGCACCACGACCGTGCAGCCGGCATCCTGCAGCAGCTTGACGGCCGCGAAGGCCACGCTGGGCCGCATCAGGTCGGCCAGGCAGGTGACGAAGAGGCCGACCCGTGTTGCACCCTCTTTGCCCAAGACTGCCCTTTCGACGTTCGGGCCGACGCCGGAGGGGCGGGCCCGTGCCGGCGACTCTATGGCGACGGTTGCGCCGCACCTTGATGCAGATCAGATGCTGCAGCGGTGCCCGACGCCCTGCGCAGCTGCCCGCAGCGCATGGGGTGATGGCCCGCGTTGCCCTGCAGGTGCCGGCCTCAGCGGCGCGGGAAGGGCGGCTCGCCTGGGCTGCTATCCTGTCCAGACGCTGCCTGAGCCGATTGGCGCTTGCGGTTCGGGCAGGTCGCGCAGGACAACTTGTTGCCGTCCGGCCCGAGCACCGCGGCGCCGCCGCAGGAGCCGCGCAGGCAGGGGCGCTTGAAGATCACGCCCACGGCCATGGCGGCGACGGCCAGGCCGATCGCCACCAGGGCGAGCAGGAACACAGGCAGCAGCGTGTCGAGGGTCATCGCGTTGCGCGGCTCAGCCGGCCGCGTAACCACCGAGCGCGGCGAAGCCCGCGGTCTGGCGCTCGCTGAAGGAACCGTCGCTCTGACGCACGACGAAGTGCGCGCGCAGGCCACGGCGTGTGGCGAGCTCGAAACCGCGCTCGGGCCCGAGCACGAACAGGGCGGTGGACCAGGCGTCGGCCTGCGTGCAGTCGTCGGCCACCACGCTGACCGAGGCCAGCGCATGGGCCACCGGCGCAGCGCTGGCCGGGTTGATTTCGTGCGAGTAGCGCTGTCCCTGGTGCATGAAGTAGTTGCGGTAGTCGCCCGAGGTGGCCAGCGCCCTGCCGTCGAGCGGCAGGATGCGCAGCGCGCGCTGCGGCATCGCGTCGGGGCGCTCGATGGCCAGCTGCCAGGCGCGGCCTTCGCCATTGCGGCCGCGGGCGCGGATCTCGCCGCCCAGTTCGACCATGTAGTCGGCCAGCCCCAGATGCTCGAGGGCCTCCGCCGCACGGTCGACGCCATAGCCCTTGGCAATGCCCGACAGGTTGGCCCACACCTCGCGATGGCGCGACACGGTGCCGGCCTGGATGTCGAGCGCGAGCGCGCCGTCTCGGTGTTGTTCACGCAGTTGTTGCAGCGCGGGCGCAGGCAGCACGGCACGGGGTCGTCCCGAAGGTCCGAAGCCCCATTCGTCGACGGCCCGGCCGATGGCCACGTCGAACGCGCCTTCGGAGGCCGAGCGCACCGCCTGGGCCACCTGGAAGACCTGCAGCGTCGATGCCGAGACGGCCAGCGGAGCGCCCAGCGGCTGGCGGTTCAGGCGCGACACCTCGGAGTCGCTGTCGTAGTGGGACATGCGAGCGACCACGTCGCCCAACGCCTGTGCCACGGCGGACCGTGCCGCCGCCAGCGCCGCGTCGGACAGCGCCGGCCCGGCGATCTTCACGGTGTAGGACGACCCCATCGCCAGGCCGTGGAAAGCCTGCGTACGGCCGCCAGGCAAGGCGAAGAAGCGCCCGCGCTCGCCGCAGCCTGCGGCCAGCAGCGCGAATGAACCGAACCCGGCCGCGAGCGCGGCACGCCGGGCAGGCGAGGGCAATGGGTTCACTGATGGTCCTTCGGGCTGCGCCCTCCGGTATTTGCCCTTCGGGCGGCCGTGCGGGCTCATGGGGAAACCTCCGTGTTCTGCAGCGCTTCGGCAAATCCCTGCGGGCTGCGCCGCACGATCTGGTAGACCAGGTCGCGCATCGACACCAGCCCGTGCACTATGGGGCCGTCGATCACCAGCAGGTGGCGGTGCCGGTTGACATGCATCAGCGCCATCGCCGCCTCCACCGTGGTGCCGGGCGAGACGAAGCGCACGTTGCGCGTCATCACCAAAGAGATCGGCGTGTCCTGGCTGTGCAGGCCGGCATGCACCACGCGCATCAGCAGGTCGCGCTCGGTGAAGATGCCGCCGACGAGGGCGTCCTCGGTCATCACCAGCACGGCGCCGATCTCGCGCGCGGCCATCAGCGCCACCGCCTCGCCGACCGTCGCCGACGCCGGCACGGTGTGCAACTCGTCGCCGCCACGGGCGCGAACCACTTCCTCGATCAACATCTGGTGGGGCATTTGCGTCTCTCCCGGGTCAGCCGAAGTCGTCGAGCAGGATGTTCTCGCGGTCCACACCCAGCGACAGCAACATGTCGATGACAGCCTTGTTCATCACGCCCGGGCCACACATGTAGTACTCGATGTCCTCGGGCGCCGGGTGCTGGTCCAGGTACCGTTCGCGCAGCACGTTGTGGATGAATCCGGTGGCGCCGGTCCACTCGTCCTCGGGCAGCGGCTCCGACAGCGCCAGATGCCACTCGAAGTTGGGGTTGGCCGCGGCCAGCGCATCGAACTCCTCGACATAGAAGGCTTCCTTCAGGCTGCGTGCGCCGTACCAGAAACTCATCTTGCGCGTCGATTTCAGGCGCTTGAGCTGATCGAAGATGTGCGAGCGCATCGGTGCCATGCCGGCACCGCCGCCGACGAAGCACATCTCCTTGTTCGTGTCGCGGGCGAAGAATTCGCCAAAGGGTCCGGAGACGGTGAGTTCGTCACCCGGCTTCAGGTTGAAGACGTAGGAGCTCATGATGCCGGGCGGGATCTCGAGCTTGTAGCCGGGCGGGAAAGCGATGCGGATGGTGAACAGCAGCTGGCCTTTTTCGAGCGGAAAGTTGGCCATCGAATAGGCGCGTTCGATCGGCCCTTCCAACACCGACTTGAAGCGCCACAGGTCGAACTTGTCCCAGTCCTCGCGATACGGCGCCTCGATGTCGAAGCTGTTGAAGTCGATCAGGTGCGGCGGGCACTCCAGCTGCACGTAGCCGCCCGCTCGGAACGGCACCTCCTCGCCCTCGGGCAGCGCCAGCTTGAGCTCCTTGATGAAGGTGGCGACATTGCGGTTGGAGACGACCTTGCAGCGCCACTTGCGCACGTTGAAGATCTCCGGCGCGATCTCGATGGCCATGTCGCGCTTGACCTTCACCTGGCAGGCCAGGCGGCAGCCGCGCTTGGCCTCGCCGCGGTTGATGTAGCCGGTCTCGGTGGGCAGCAGCGTGCCGCCGCCGGACTTGACGATCACCTCGCACACACCGCAGGCGCCCTTGCCGCCGCAGGCCGAGGGGATGAAGATCTTGTGGTTGGACAGCGTACCCAGCAAGGTGTCGCCCGCAGCCACCTTCAGCGCCTTGGCCGGATCGTCGTTGATGTGGATCGTCACCTCGCCCGATTGCACCAGCCGGCGCCGCGCCCCGAGCAGCAGCGCCACCAGCGCGAGCACGACCACGGTGAACATCGTGACGCCGGAGAGGACTTCGATCATGTCGCCGCGCCCCTAGAGCTGGATGCCCGAGAACATCATGAAGGCGATCGACATCAGCCCCGCGGTGATGAAGGTGATGCCCAGGCCGCGCAGGCCGGCCGGCACGTCGGAATAGCTCATCTTCTCGCGGATCGCGGCGATGGCCACGATGGCGATCATGAAACCCAGGCCGGAGCCGAATCCGAAGACCACGCTCTCGCCCAGCGTGTAGTTGCGTTCCTGCATGAACAGCGAGCCGCCGAGGATGACGCAGTTCACCGCGATCAGTGGAAGGAAGACGCCCAGCGTGGTGTACAGGCCCGGCAGGAAACGGTCGACCGCCATCTCCACCACCTGCACCGCGGCAGCGATGGTGCCGATGAACAGGATGAAGGCGAGGAAGCTCAGGTCCACGGTGGCCAGCGCCGGCGACAGCCCGGACAGCGCGCCTTCGGCCAGCAGGTGGCGCAGGATCAGGTTGTTCAGCGGCACGGTCAGCGTCTGCACGAAGACCACGGCGACGCCCAGGCCGATGGCCGTCTCGACCTTCTTCGAGCAGGCCAGGAACGAGCACATGCCCAGGAAGAAGGCCAGTGCCATGTTCTCCAGGAAGATGGAGCGGATGGCGATGTTCAGCAGGTGTTCCATCGCGACAACCTCAGTCCTTCTCCTGCAACTCGGGCTTCCAGGTACGCAGGCCCCAGATGATCAGCGCGATCAGGAACAGCCCCGAAGGCGCCAGCAACATCAGGCCGTTGGGCTCGTACCAGCCGCCGTTCTTGGTCAGCGGCAGCACCACGTGTCCGAACAGCGTGCCGGCGCCGATGAGTTCGCGCGCGAAGCCCACCATCAGCAGGATCAGCGCATAACCCAGGCCGTTGCCGATGCCGTCGAGAAAGCTGATCCACGGCGGGTTCTGCATCGCGAAGCCCTCGGCCCGGCCCATGACGATGCAGTTGGTGATGATCAGGCCGACGAACACCGACAGTTCCAGCGACAGCTCGTACAGATAGGCCTTGAGCACCTGGTCGACCACGATCACCAGCGAGGCGATGATGGCCAGTTGCACGATGATGCGGATGCTGTTGGGCGTGTGGTTGCGAATCAGGCTGACGGCCAGGTTGGCCAGCGCAGCGACGATCGTGACACCGATGCCCATGACCAGCGCCTTGTCCATGCGCGTGGTCACGGCCAGCGCCGAGCAGATGCCCAGCACCTGCACGGCGATCGGGTTGGCGCTGATCACCGGGCTGAACAGCGCAGCCTTCTCGTTTCTGCCGAACAGCGCGGCTGTAGCGCTCATAAGGCAAGCTCTTGGGAACGGCCCGAAGTGCTCATGTGGGATCTCCGCTGCGAAGGATCTTCAGGAAGGGGCCGTAGCCATCGTCGGCCAGCCAGTAGCGCACGACCCGGGTGATGCCCTGGCTGGTGATGGTGGCACCGGACAGGCCGTCGACATGGTGCGGCGCCTTGTCGGGCGGGCCGGCCGGGCCCTTGATGACGGCCAGCTGCGGTGCCCAGTTCGCGTCGAAGGCCTTGCGCCCGACCCACAGCGCCTGCCATTGCGGGTTGGCGATCTCGCCGCCGAGGCCGGGGGTTTCCTTTTGCTCGTAGAAGGTCAGCCCGCGCACGGTGTTGCCGTCGCGGTCGATCGACAGGAACCCGTACACCGTGCCCCACATGCCCATGCCCTCTATCGGCAGCACCAGCTGCTCGGGCCGGCCGTCGGCGCCGACGACCTCATAGACCAGGCCGCGCAAGGGCACGCGGGCCACTTGCGCGTCGTTGGCCGCTACCGCGCGCGACTGCGCGGGGTCGTTTCGGGCCTTGCGCTGGTCGAAGCCGGCGGTGTCGAACTGATCCTCGGGCACGCGCTGGCCGGTCTGCAGATCGACGGCGCGCACGCGGATGCGCTTGTCGAAGATCGCCAGCACCTCGTCGCGTGTCACGGACTCCCCCGGCTTGAGCAGCCCGGCCGCCAGCAGCACGTTCTTCTGCTTGTACAGCTGCGCGTTCACTTCCTGTCGCTCGCGCAGGCCCACCGCCGCGGTGGCCACGAGCAAGGCGCAGACCACGCTCACCGCGGTGGCGAACAGCACCGTGTAGCGGGTGGACTCAAGTTTCGGCACGTCGCTTGCCTCTTCGGCGCAGGTTGGCCTGCACCAGCACGTAGTCGATGAACGGTGCCACCACGTTCATGAACAGGATCACCAGCATCACCGATTCGGGGTACGCCGGGTTCACGACCCGGATCAACACGATCAATGCGCCGATCAGCAGCCCGTAGATCCAGCGCCCGGTGTCGGAGAAGGGCGCGGTGACCGGGTCGGTCGCCATGAACACCGTGGCGAAGGCCCAGCTCCCGGCCACCATGTGCCACCAGAACGGCACCGCGAAGTACGGGTTGGTGGGCGACCCGACCGCGTTGAACAGCGAGGCCATGCCGATGGTGCCGAGCGCCACGGCGGCCATGATGCGCCAGGAGCCGACGCCCGTGACGATCAGGATCGCCGCGCCGATCAGGCAGGCCAGCGCCGAGGTCTCGCCCATGCTGCCGGGCTCGAGGCCGCCGAAGGCCACCATCCACGGGAAATCCTGGTGCGAGGTCGGCGGCTGCATCTGGCGGAACTGCGACAGCACCGTGGCACCGGAAAACCCATCCTGCGCCGCGGCCGCGGGCAGTGCGGTCCACGCGGCGTCGCCCGACATGCTGGCCGGGTAGGCGAAGAAGAGGAAAGCGCGTGCGGCCAGTGCCGGGTTGATGAAGTTCATGCCGGTGCCGCCGAACACCTCCTTGGCCAAGACCACGCCGAAGCTGATGGCCAGCGCCGCCTGCCACAGCGGTGTGTCGGGCGGGCAGATCAGCGGGAACAGCAGCCCGGTGACGAAGAAGCCTTCGTTCACCTCCAGCTTGCGCACGACGGCGAAGCCTACTTCCCAGCCCAGACCGACGGCCATGGTCACGGCATACAGCGGGATGAAGTACAGCGCGCCGTGGATGATGTTGGCCGTGAAGCTGGCGGGCGAATAACCCACGCCGAGCAGCGCGATGAGGTCGTGGCGCCAGCCGGTGAGCAGCGCCGCCTTGGCCGGGTCGAGCGCCAGGTTGGCCTGCAGCCCGGTGTTGAACATCGCCATGAACACGCAGGGCAGGGCTGCGATGCACACGATGATCATCATGCGCTTCAGGTCCATCGCGTCGCGCACATGCGCGCCCGTGGAGGTGACCTTGGCCGGCGAATAGAAGAAGGTGTCGGCGGCCTCGTACAGCGGGAAGAAGCGCTCCAGCCGGCCGCCTGGGTGGAAGGGCTTGCCGATGCGGTCGAGAAGTGCTCTCAATGCGCGCATCAGGTGGCCTCTTTCTCGATGCGCGTCAGCGCCGCGCGCAGCAGCGGGCCATATTCGGCCTTGCCGGGGCAGACGAAGGTGCACAGCGCCAGGTCGTCCTCGTCGAGTTCCAGCGCACCCAGAGCCTCGGCGCGTTCGTCGTTGCCGGTCAGCAGCGCGCGCAGCAGGAAGGTGGGCATCAGGTCCAGCGGCATCACCCGCTCGAACGAGCCGATTGGCACCATCGCCCGCGCACCGCCGTTGGTGGTGGTGGTCAGCGCCTGGGCGCGGCCGGTGAAGGCGCCGGCCACCACGCCCCAGATCGAGAACTTGTCGAAGCCGGGCATGATCCAGCCGAAGAGTTCGCGCTTGGTGGCTTCGGCCAGCACCGAGATCTGCTGGTGATGGCGGCCCAGATAGCCGAGCGCTTCGCCCTGCGCGATGCGCCCGTCGAGCACCGAGCCGGAGATCACCCGCTGCGTGCCGGGCGCGATCTCGCCGTGCACCAGCTCGTCGATCGAGGCGCCCAGCCGCGTTTGCAGCAGGCGCGGGCGCCGTACGCCCGGACCCGCCAGCGCGACCACGCGCGACACGTCGAGCCGGCCGTGCAGGAACAGGTGGCCGATCGCCGCCACGTCCTGGTAGCCGATGTGCCAGACGCTGCGCTCCAGGTCGACCGGACTGAGGAAGTGGATGTGCGTGCCGGCCAGCCCGGCAGGGTGCGGGCCGTCGAAGGCCATACATGTTGCGCCGCTGGTCGGCGGCATCTCGAGCGTCGCGTCCGCCGCCACGCACACATAGGTGGGGCCGCGGGTCAGCTTGGCCAGGCAGGTGAGGCCGGCGTCGAACTCGGCCCGGCGCGCGGCCAGCACGACCTGCGGCGAAGGGGCGTGCGGGCGCGTGTCCATCGCGGTGACGAACAGCGCGCGCGGCGATGCATCCGCGGCCGGCACGCGCGAGAACGGCCGCGTGCGCAGCGCCGTCCACAGGCCCGATTCAAGCAGCAGCGCGCGCACCTCGCCGTCGGACAGGTGCTCCGCGGCGACGCCGCGGTAGCTGGCGAATTCCTGCTGCGCTGCGGGGTCGTCGTCGCCTTCGACGCGGATCACCAGCGACTGGAAGGCCCGCCGCTCGCCGCGGTGCACGGCCAGCACGGTGCCGGCGGCCGGGGCGGTCTGTCGCACGCCCGGCCGGGTCTTGTCTTCGAACAGCGCTTGCCCGCGGCGCACCCGCTCGCCCGGATGCACGAGCAGGTTGGGCTTCAGCCCGATCTGGTCGTCGCCCAGCACCGCCACATGCCGCACCGGCGCGGCGGCATGCACCGTCTGCTCGGGCTCGCCGGCCAGCGGCAGGTCGAGC
>DATDER010000276.1:0-21768 GCA_036523095.1 Rubrivivax sp. | reverse complement strand
ACGTTGCGGTCCGAAGCCGCGCCAACAATGCCGCACATGTTCAGTCCTTTGCCTTGGTTTTTTTGGTGGGGCGCTGCCAGCCGGCCACCGACACGGGGCGCGCGCGCGCCACGGTGAGCTGGCCGGCCGGTGCGTCCTGGCCGAGGGTCGAGCCGCCGCCGATGGTGGCACCGGGCCCCAGCGTGATCGGCGCCACGAGCACGCAGTTCGATCCCACGTGCACGTCGTCGCCGATCACGGTGCGGTGTTTGTTCGCGCCGTCGTAGTTGGCGGTGATGCTGCCGGCGCCGAAGTTGACCCGTTCGCCGACCGTCGCATCGCCCAGGTAGGCGAGGTGGTTCGCCTTCGCGCCCGCGCCTAGGGTCGCGTTCTTGACCTCGACGAAGTTGCCGATGTGCACCTCGGGCCCGAGATCGGCGCCCGGGCGCAGGCGGGCAAAGGGGCCGACGAGCGCACGCGGCCCGACCTTCACGCCCGCAGCCTCGCCGTCGATGTGGGTGAAGGGGTGGATCGCCGCGCCGGCATCGATCTGCGCGTTGCGGATGACGCAGTTCGCGCCGACGTGCACGCCGTCGCCGAGCACCACACGGCCCTCGAAGACGCAGTTGATGTCGATCTCGACGTCGCTGCCGCAGCGCAGTTCGCCGCGCAGGTCGAAACGTGCCGGGTCGCTCAGGCGAACGCCCGCCTCCATCAGCGTATCGGCCTGTGCGCGCTGGAAGCGGCGTTCGAGCTCGGCGAGCTGCAGCGGACTGTTCACGCCCAGAACTTCGGTCTCCGCGGTCGGTTGTGCCGTCACGACCTGGCAGCCTTCGGCCACCGCCAGCGCGACGATGTCGGTCAGGTAGTACTCGCCTTGCGCGTTGTCGTTCTTCAGCGCCGCGACCCAGCGTTTCAGCGCCGCGGTCGGCGCGGCGAGGATGCCGGTGTAGATCTCGCGGATCTCGCGCTGGGCCGGGCTCGCGTCCTTCTGCTCGACGATGCCCTGCACTTCGCCGGCGGGGTTGCGCAGGATGCGGCCGTAGCCGGTGGCGTCGGCCAGCGTCACTGTCAGCAGCGCCAGCCGGCGGCCGGCGCAGGCCTCGACCAGGTTGCCTGCGGTCGCGCTGCGGATCAGCGGCACGTCGCCGTTCAGCACCAGCGTGGTGTCGGCACTGTCGTCGAGCGCCGGCAGCGCCTGCTGCACCGCGTGGCCGGTGCCGAGTTGCGGCAGCTGGCGCACGAAACAGGCAGCGCTCGCACCGGCAGCGGCCTCGACTTCGTCCGCACCGTGCCCGGTGATAACGACGCAGCGCCGCGGCGCGAGCGCGCCCGCGGCGTCGAGCACGTGCTGCAATAGACTGCGACCGGCCAGCCGGTGCAGCACCTTGGGCAATCCCGACTTCATGCGGGTGCCTTTGCCAGCGGCCATGATGACGACATTGAGTGCCATGCAGACGTCTCTTTCCAGGCTGTGTCGACGGGCGACGATTATCGGGCTCGCTGTGGTGGCGCTCGCCGGCTGCAGCGCCATGCGCGTGGGCTACAACCAGGCCCCGCAACTGACGCAGTGGTGGCTCGACGGCTACCTCGACTTCGACGACGCCCAGACGCCGCGGGTGCGGGCCTCGCTCGAACAATGGTTCGCCTGGCACCGCGAGACCCAGCTGGTCGACTACGCCGAACTGCTCGGCCGTGCGCAGCAGCAGGTGGCGGGGCCGCTCAGCGCGGCGCAGGCCTGCCAGTGGAACGACGAGCTGCGGGCACGCATCGAGCCCGCGGTCGAACGCGCGCTGCCCCTCGTCGCCGAGTTCGTGCCGACACTCCAGCCGGCCCAGCTGGCGCACCTGGCACGGCGTTACGCCAAGAAGAACGCCGAGCTGCGCAAGGAATTCGTGCAGCCGCGGGCCGACGAACGCCTCAAAGGGGCGATCGAACGCATGGTCGAACGGCTGGAGTCGATCTATGGCCCGCTCGACGAGACCCAGCAGCGGGTCGTCGTCGCCGGCGTGTCGGCCTCGCCCTTCGACGCCGAGCGCTGGCTCGCCGACCGCGAAGCGCGCCAGCGCGACGTGCTGCAGACCATCGAGCCGCTCGTGGTCGAGCGTGCCGACCGCGAGCGGGTGCTGCGCGGCCTCAGACCGCTCGCACGCCGGCTCGTCGGCGGCACGGCCACCGAAGCGAGTACTTACCAGCAGCGTCTGGCCCAGCACAACTGCGCTTTCTTCGCGCGCGTCCACAACCTGACGACACCACGCCAGCGTGAACACGCGCGTGACAAGCTGCGGGGCTGGGAAGGCGACGTGCGCCAGCTCGCGGCCGAGACCAGCCGGCCCAAGGCGGCTCTGGCGGCAGCGCCCGGGCAGCTGCTGCCGGCATCACCGCGTTAAGGGGCGGGCGGCACTGCGGGGAAGGGCACCGTCACGCTGCGCGGATTGATGCCGACAGCAGGGAAGTCCTTCAACGCGGCGTCGAACAACGCACGCAGGGTTGCGGGATCGGTGCTGGCGATGTCGCTGCTGGCGCGCGCTTCGTACAGCGGCTTGCTGCTGCCACGTTCGCGCATCAGCACCACGACCTCGCTGGTGTAACTCGGCGCATATCCGTAGCCATAGCCGTAACCACCCCAGCCATAACCGGCCCAGCCAAGGCCGCCCCAGCCCCCACGCCTGAAGCCACCGTAGTAGTTGCCGCGCCACCAGAACGGGTCGGCCCAGTAACCGGCATCGGTGCGCACGACGCGACCCGCCACCTGCACCACCACATCGGCCTCGCTGCCCTCGGCAGCGGGCTTGAAGCCTGCCGTCGCGAGCGCCGGGCGCACGGCGGCCTCGAGGAAGTCCTGGTTCTGGGCCTGTGCCTGCTGCGAGGGCAATCGTTCGAAGGTGTAGCTGCCGGGCTGGCGGCCGGCGGGCCAGTCGCCGAACGACGACACGTCGCTGCGCAGCGTGCCGGTGCCGGCACAGCCCGTCAGCAGCGTCGAGGCGGCGAGCAGCCAGCCGGCTGCGCGCGCGGCGGTGTTCTTTGCCATGAGCTCACTCCTTCAGACGCAAGGCGATGGTCGCCGGGCCGGCCACCGGCGTGGCGCAGCCCTCGTCGTCGTCATCGAATGCGCGGTCGCCGCCGGGATCGGCGCGCCCGGTGGGTTGGAGCGTGGTGAAGGGGTAGAGGTTCCGGTCCATCATGTGCGAGGGCGTGATGTGGCCCATGGCATGGAACATGTTGTCGATGCGGCCAGGGTATTCACGCTCCCACTCACGGATCATCTTGCGAACCTGCACACGCTGCAGGTTGTCCTGGCTGCCGCACAGCGTGCAGGGGATGATCGGGAACTGCCGGTGCCCGGCCCAGCGCGACAGGTCGTCTTCGGCCACGTAGGCGAGCGGGCGGATGATGACGTTCTTGCCGTCGTCGCTGACGAGCTTGGGTGGCATGCTCTTCATGCGCCCGCCGAAGAACATGTTGATCAGCAGCGTCACCACCATGTCGTCGCGGTGGTGGCCGAGGGCGATCCTGGTCGCCCCCAGCTCACCCGCGACGCGGTACAGGATGCCGCGGCGCAGCCGCGAGCACAGGCTGCACATCGTCTGCCCTTCGGGGATCAGGCGCTTGACGATGGAATAGGTGTCCTGGTTCTCGATGTGGAAAGGTGTCTCGCGCGAACGCAGGTACTCGGGCAGCACGTGCTCTGGGAAACCAGGCTGCTTCTGGTCGAGGTTGACCGCCACGATGTCGAAGGGCACGGGCGCACGCTTTCGCAGGCTGATCAGGATGTCGAGCAGCGCGTAGCTGTCCTTGCCGCCCGAGACGCACACCATGACCTTGTCGCCGGGCTCGATCATGTTGAAGTCGACGATGGCCTGGCCGACCTGGCGGTGCAGGCGCTTGCTCAGCTTGTTCGCTTCGAAGGCGGCCTTCTTCGCCGCTTCATGGTCGTTCATCGCGTTCATGTCAGTGGCACCCGGCCGCCCGAAGGCACTGACGCGCCCCTCGGGGGCAAAGAGCGAAGCGAGCTTGGGGTAGTTTCATTCTCGGTCCCGTTTGATGCCGAAGACCTCGACCCCGACTGCATCGCAGTCCGGGTAGACGTCGGGTTTCTCGGTGGACACCCGCGCCGCGCGCACCTTGGGATGCGCGAGCATCAGCTTGAGCACGTCGTCGGCCAGGGTTTCCTGCAGGTGGATGTGGCCGCGCGACACACGCTCGGCGATGGTGCGGCGGATGAAGTCGTAGTCGAGCACCTCGTCGAGTTCGTCGGCGCGGGGCGTGGATTGCGCCAGCGGCACGTAGAGGTCGACGTTGATCGACACCCGCTGCTCACCGCGCTTTTCGAAGTCGTGCACGCCGATGTTGATCCAGATGTCGTAGCCACGCAGGAACAGGCGCCGGCAGTCGGTGAGCGAGGGGTTGTTCAGCAGGGTCTGCATGCGAGGGCTCAGGTTGGGCGCGCCAGGAACATCACGTCGCGCGCTTGCGCCGCGAGGTGCTGGCCGCCGTCGACGAGCAGCGTGGTGCCGGTGATGGCGGGTGACTCGATCAGGAAACGCACGCTGCGCGCCACATCGTCGGGCGTCGACGAGCGGCCGAGCGGCGTGAGCCGGTGCGAATGTTCGAACTGGGCTTGAGCCATCGGCCCCGACGGCAGCGTGACACCGGGCGCCACTGCGCAGACCCGGACCCGCGGCGCGAGTGCCATCGCCAGCATCGTCGTCGCCGTTTCGAGCGCGGCCTTGGACAGCGTGTACGAGAAGTAGTCGGGGTTCGGGTTCCAGAGTTTCTGGTCGAGCAGGTTGACCACACAACCCAGTTCCGAACAGCCTTCGAGGTGGTGGTGCAGGGCCTGCGCCAGCACCACGGCCGGCGCGGTGTTGGCGTTCATCAGCCGCGCCAGCGTGGCGTAGGTGAAGCTCGTTGCATCGTCGTACTCGAAGGCCGAGGCGTTGTTGACGACGGCATCGATGCGCTTGAAACGCGCCACCACCGCCGGCAGCAGCGCGCGTGCCTCGGCCTCGATCGCGAGGTCGGCGCCGAAGCCCTCCGCGTCGGCGCCGAGCGCGCGCGCCGCGGCCGCAGTCGCTTGCGCTTCTGCGTGCGAGCCGCGGTAGTGCACAGCGACGTCGAAACCGTTCGCCGCAAGCTCGAGCGCGATCACGCGTCCCACCCGTTTGGCGGCGCCCGTCACCAGCACAACCGGCCGCGTGCCCATGGTTCCTACAATGCCTTGCATGCGTGAAATCGAGCCCGACAGTGTATCGGCCGCCCTCGCCGAACACATCCGCTCGCGCATCGCCGACGCCGGCGGCTGGGTGCCTTTCGACCGCTTCATGGACTGGGCGCTGTACACGCCCGGTCTGGGTTATTACGCCGCGGGCGACCGCCAGTTCGGGCTCATGCCGGCCTCCGGCAGCGACTTCGTCACCGCGCCCGAGCTGTCGCCGCTGTTCGGCCGCGCGCTGGCGGTGCAGGTGCGCCAGGGGCTCGACGCAGCCGCCTCGGCCGACGTCTGGGAGTTCGGCGCCGGCTCGGGTGCGCTCGCCGAACAGCTGCTGCGGGCCTTGGGTGAGCGTGTCGGGCGTTACACCATCGTCGACGTCTCCGGCGCCCTGCGTGCGCGGCAGCAGTCGCGCCTGGCGGCCTTCGGCGATCGTGTGGCCTGGGTCGACCGCCTGCCCGAGCCGATGTACGGCGTGGTCATCGGCAACGAAGTGCTCGACGCGATGGCTGCGCGCCTACTCGCTTTCGACGGCCTGCACTGGCACGAACGCGGGGTGGCGCTGCACGAAGGCCGATTTGTGTTTGCCGACAGCACCGACGTCGCCGACCCACCACCCCCTTTCGAGACGCCCTGCGCACCCGGCACGGTGACCGAACTGCACCCGCAGGCCGAAGCCTTCATCGCCACGCTCGCCGGTCGGCTGCAGCGCGGCCTGGCGCTGTTCATCGACTACGGCTTCCCGCAGGGCGAGTATTACCACCCCCAGCGCAGCGCCGGCACCTTGATGTGCCACCGCGGTCATCGTGCCGACGGCGACCCGCTCGCCGACGTGGGCCTGAAGGACATGACCGTGCACCTCAACTTCAGCGGTATCGCGCTCGCGGCGCAGGACGCGGGCATGGACGTGCTGGGTTACACCAGCCAGGCGCGCTTCCTGTTGAACTGCGGGCTCCTGTCGCTGATGCAGGACGCTTCCGTGGCGCAGGCGGTGACGGCGCACAAGCTCGTCGCCGAGCATGAGATGGGCGAGTTGTTCAAGGTCATCGCGTTCGGGCGCGGCATCGAGGTCGGCGCCGCCGGCCTGACCGGCTTCACCACGGGCGACCGCTCGCACCGGCTTTGACCCGACCGCATGCGCTGGCTGCTCGTCTTCGTCCTCGCCTTCCTGCTCTTCAACGGCCTGAAGGTCTGGCTGCAGCGCATCGGCCTCGGTCGCCTGCCGGGGGACTTTACGCTGCGCTGGCGCGGACGGGAGTTCTTCGTGCCGCTGGCGAGCAGTGTCGTGCTCAGTCTGCTGGCGATGGGGGTCGGCCTGCTTTTTTGACGGGCCCTATTTGCGTGGCAAGGTGCGCAGGTACGCCACCACGGCGTCGAGGTCGGCGGCGCTCATCTTGGCGTAGTAGGCGGTTCCCATCGGCGGCTTGAGCCGGCTGCCATCGGGCCGCACGCCGGTGGTGATGACCTTCTTCAGGTCGGCGTCCGAATACGCGGCGAGGCCCGTGGGCGTGATGTTGGGCGACACGCTCGTGCCCCACGGGCCGATGAAATGCAGACCGCCGGCGCCGAGGCGGGTTTCGATGTCGGGCGCGCCCTGCGGGCCGGCCGGCGAGTGGCACTCGATGCAGTGACCTGCAGGGCCGGCCAAGTAACGGCCGTAGGCGACCTTGTCCTTGCGGTCGACGTCGGCCACGCGGCCGACGGGCGGGCCGTAAGAAGGCGGCAAGGCCATCTTGTACTCCGACTTCGGCACCTTGTTCTTCACCGGCTTGACCGAGCGCAGGTAGGCGATGATCGCGGCCACGTCGTTGTCCGACAGCCCGCGGTAGAGGTCGATCGGCATCGGCGGTCCGATGATCGATCCGTCAGGGCGCTTGCCTTCGCGGATGGCGCTGGCGATCTGCGCGTCGGTCCAGGCGCCGATGCCCGTTTCGCGGTCGGGCGTCAGGTTGGCGGTGTAGGCGCTGAAGGCCGTGTCGTCGATCTTCAGCCCGCCGGCCAACTCCATCCCTGGCAGCGGGCCATTGGGCCCTTGCGGCGAGTGACAGTTGCCGCAGGCGACGATGGACTGGACCAGGTAACGCCCGCGTTCGAGCGCGGTTTCGGCACCTGCCGGGGCGCCCAGCGCACCCATCAGCAACCCGGCCAAAGCAATCAGGAAACGCCGGCCACTGGGCATGGAAAGCTCCGCAGTCAAGTCCGGACCATCTTAGCCAGCGATGCCGGCACGGTCAAAGCCGCGGAGCCGTCAGCCGTCGATGCGCCACTCGTGCCGGCATTGCCGGCAACCGACGAGGACGGTGTCGCCCGAAGCGCTGGCTTTCAGCAGATCGAGCCGGCCGTAGGTCTTGCATTTCGGACAGTCGGCCTGGTTGGCCACGGCCTCGGCGTGGGTCAGCAGGTAGAGGTAACGGCGCAGCGCCCACAGGCCGGCGCCGACACAGACCAGCACCGCGGCGATGTCGATGAACTGGTCGTGCAGCGAGCGGAACCGCATCGCGGCCTCGAGCGACATCATCAGCCCGAGCACGCACAGCAACACCAGCACCAGGTGGGCGTGCCCCTGGAGGAGCTCACGCTCGTACCATTTGCGAAAGCCGTGCTTGCGGATCCCGTCGGCCAGATTCATCGAGCCCCCTCGGCGCGGGGCCGATGTCTCGACGATGGTGGCACAACTTCAGCGGCCCTGCCGACGCTCGCCTTCTGCCTTCGCGTCCAGCGCGGCGACACGCGCCTGGCGCACGGCGGTCCCGATCGCCGGCCCCGCGAGCCCGCGCGCGGCGGCCGCGGCAGACACCGCGGCGGTGTCCACGGCCATTGCCTGCTCGAGCGCAGCGGCGAGGCGCCTGCGCGGCAGGTACTCGGCGTCGTGCGGGCCGGCCAGGCTGCGTGCGTCGCACGCGCAGGCGTCGAGCAGTTCGGCGAAACGCGCGGGCCGCCGCAGCGCGTCGCAGCGTTCCAGCAGCTGCAGCGTGGTCTCGGGATCGAGGCCGGCGCTGCCGTGCACCGCGGCGTGTTCACGCGCCATCACGAGCGCGAGTTCGCGGCAGTCGGCGGGCACCCTGAGGCGTGCCGACAGGGTGTCCGCATCCGCACCCGCTAGCCGGAGGGCCAGGCAGGCAAAACGCACCGTCAGCGGCGCGCCAGCACGGGCACACGCGTCCAGCGCCCCCAGCCGCTGGGCCCCCGCATCCACGCCCGGCAACAGCCGCTCGAGTGCGCCGCAGTCGTGCAGCACTTGCAGCATGCGACCCGGTTTGGTTTCCATCAGCCCGCGCGAGAGCTCCTGCCACACGCGTTCCGGCACCAGCGCGTCGACCTCCCCGTCTTCAACCAGGTGGCGCAGCAGCAGCGCCGTCTCGGGCGCGACGCTGAAGTCGGGGAACCGAGCCGCCAGCCGCGCCAGCCGCAGCAGGCGCACCGGGTCCTCGGCAAAGGCCGCCGAGACATGCCGCAGCACGCCGGCGCGCAGGTCCTGCTGGCCGCCGAAGGGGTCGATCAGCGGGCCGTCTGTGGCCTGTGCGATCGCGTTGATCGTCAGGTCGCGCCGCGCCAGGTCCTGCTCGAGCGTGACCTCGGGTGCGGCGTGGAAGGTGAAGCCGTGGTAGCCGGGCGCCGACTTGCGCTCGGTGCGCGCAAGTGCGTATTCCTCGTGCGTCTGCGGATGCAGGAAGACCGGGAAGTCACGCCCCACCGGGCGGAAGCCTGCCGCCAGCATGGCTTGCGGCGTACTGCCGACGACGACCCAGTCGCGGTCGCCCGGCGTGCGCCCCAGCAGCGCGTCGCGCACCGCGCCGCCCACGATGTAGCAGCGGCCGGGAACCTGCATCGCCGCGATTCAGCCGCGCGACGTGCGGTACGGCTCTTCGAAGTCGAGGAAGTCCTGCTCGGCGCGGGCGTCGGCGATCCACTTCGCCACGCCCGGCAGTGCCGCCACGCGTTCGACGTAGGCGCGCGTGGTCGGCGGCACCGGCAGCGCATAGGTGCGCAAGCGCATGCAGACGGGCGCGAAGTAGGCGTCGGCGGCGCTGAACGCGCCGAAGAGCATCGGCCCGCCGCTGCCGGTCAGCGCATCGGCCCATATCTGCTCGATGCGCTCCAGGTCGCGCCGCACTTCAGGTTGTTCGGCCCAGATGCGCTGGCCCACTTCGGGCAGCGCGGCTTCGATGTTCATCGGGCAGTGGTGGCGCAGCGCACCGAAGCCGGCGTGCATCTCGGCGCACACGCTGCGCGCGCGCGCGCGGTCCTGCGGGTCTGTCGGCCAGATACCGTGGCCGGGGTACTTCTCGTGTAGGTACTCGGTTATTGCCAGCGTGTCCCAGACCGCGAAGCCATCGTCGACCAGCACCGGCACCGTGCGCGCCGGCGTGTAGCGCGCCACGGTACGGCGGTAGTCGGATCCTTCGTTGAAGTCGAAGCGCAGCTTGATCTCTTCGAAGCCGAGACCCAGTTGCGTCAGCAGCACCCATGGCCGCATCGACCACGACGAGTAGTTCTTGTTGCCGATGACGAGTTGCATTGCACGCTCCGAAGTGCCGACAGCCGCGATGCTAGCCGGCCGGCGCGGCCGGCCCCTTCGGCGCCCTCAGCGGCGCGCGCGCCAGCCCTCGAGCCGCGCCGTGCCTTGGCGGGTGCCGAGGTAACCCGGCACGATCGCCTCGAGCGAGGCCGGCTCGATGCCGAGTGAGGCCAGGCCCGGCAAGTTGCCACTGGCGACGTTGGGTGTCTTCATCGAATCGAGGTTGTCGCGCGACAGCAGCGGCTGCCCCGGCGCCAGTTCCATCAGCCCTGCTTGCAGGCGCGCCAAGAAGCCCGGCAGCGCCAGCACGGGACGTTCGTGGCCGCTCGCGCGCCCGGCCAGTTGCACCAGCTCGGCCAAGGTGCAGACACGCGGGCCGGCGCATTCGATGGTCTGGCCGATGGTGTCGGGCCGGTCGAGGCAGCGCACCACCGCCGAGGCCACGTCTTCGACCCACACCGGCTGGTACTGCGACGAGGCGCCTGCCAGCGGCACGACCGGCGCCAGCGCCTGCAGGCTGGCAAAGAGGTTCAAAAAGCGGTCGCCGGCACCGAAGATCACGCTCGGCCGCAGCACCGTCAAGTCGAGCGCCGCGGCGTGCAGCGCCTGCTCGCCCGCGGTCTTGCTGCGCAGGTAGTTCGATGGTGCCTGCGGCCCGACGCCGAGCGCGCTGACGTGGATCACGCGCCGGACCCCCGCGGTGGCGCAGGCGGCGGCGAGGCGTCGGGGCAGCGCGATATGCACACGCTCGAAGTCGGCCGCGCTGCCGTGCAGGATCGCGACCAGGTTGATGACCGCGTCGCGCCCTGCGACGCAGCGTGCGAGCGCAGTGTCGTCGTGCACGTCGGCCTCGACGATCTCGACTGTCGGCAGCGATTGCAGGTCGCGCCCGCTGCGCTGCCGGCGGGTCGGGACGAGGACGCTGCCGCCGCCACCACCGTTGCGCTCGACCAGCCGTTCGCAGACCGACTGGCCGACGAAGCCGGTACCGCCGAGCACGAGCAGGCGTTTCATGGCAGGTCCTTGTCGGGCGGCGCCGTCGTGGCTTCGCGCGGGCCGATGGTCGCCCCGAGGCGGGTCTTGAGTGCCGGCACCGGCACCGAATTCAGCAGCGCCGAGTAGACCGTGGCGTTGGACAGCACCTTCTTCACGTAGTCACGGGTTTCGTTGAACGGGATGCCTTCGGCCCAGGCCGCGGCTTCCTGCAGCGCGCCCTCGCGCCAGCGGCGCGATCGGCTCGGCCCGGCGTTGTAGGCGGCCGTGGCCAGGGCCGCGGAGCCGTCGAAGTCGTCGAGCACGAGCTTAAGGTAGCTGGTGCCGAGCTTGAGGTTGACGTCGCGGTCCGCAATCATGTTCGCGCTGTAGGGCAGGCCGATGCGCTTGGCGGTCCAGCGCGCCGTGGCCGGCATCAGCTGCATCAAGCCCGAGGCGCCGACGCTGGAGCGGGCGTCCATGATGAAACGCGACTCCTGGCGGATCAGGCCGTAGACATAGGCCGGGTCGAGGCCGATGCTGTTCGACGCGGCCACCACGTCGTCGCGGAATGGCGTCGGGTAGCGCTGCGCCAGGTCGACCTCGGCCCGCGTGCGTTCGCTGGTGTTGATGCAGCGGTCCCAGACCTCGTGATCGCAGGCCAGTTGCGCCGCGGCGAGCAGTTCGCGCTCGCCCAGGCCGCGCAAGGAGAAGTTCCACTCGCGCACACCCTCGTTGCGCAGCCCGAGCGCGATCATCTGCAGGGCGCGGTTCAAGCCCGGGTTGACGCTCGTCAGGGCACGCTCGAGTGTGCTCAGCGCGGCCGGCGGCCCGGGCAGCGCGAGGCTCTGGCCGAGGTCCTCGCTCGCCAGCAGGCCGTAGAAATGCAGCGGCGACGCGATCGACTCCAGCAACTGGCGCGCTGCCGCACGGGCTTCGTCGCCACGCGGGCCGCTGACAGCGCGACCTTGCAGCGCACGTGCTTTCCAGTAGACCCAGGCCGGGTCCTTCTGCTCGGCGTCGGACATGGCGTCGATCGCGTTCGCCACCAGCGACCAGCGTTCCTGCGGCGCCGCCGACGAACGCAGCGCGGCACGCACGGCCCAGGCCAGCGTGTCGTCGGTCCAGAGCTCCAGCTCGCCCGACTTGCGCTGGGCTGCGAACGCGCGCTGGAAGTAGGCCGGCGCATCCGCCTCGAGACGCAGTGCCGACTGCTTGCCCACAGCGGCCCAGGCCACGGCGGCCAGTTCGGGCGGTAGCAGCAGGGCCCAGGGCTGGGCCAGCTCGGCGGCTGCGACGCCCGGGTCGGTGCCCGCCAGGCGCATCACCGCCAGCACGGCCAGCTGGCGGTTCGAGCCCGGCGCCGGCGGGGCCCGGCGCGCCAGATAACGCGCCGGTTTGTCGACCAGCTCGGCCACCGCCTGCGCGGCGGCGGCGCCCGCCAGCGCCGACGCGGCCTTGGCGGCACGCGGGCGGTTGAATTCGATCGACAGGCGCAGCTCCTGCCAGACGTCGGCGGGCGTGAAGCGGCGCGCTTCGACCAGCGTCGTGGCGAGCAGGTCGCAACCGTCGTCGGCGTCGCGCTGGGCAAACCAGGCCGCGCGTGCGGCTTGGGTCACGTCCTGGCCGGCGAGATGCTGCGTCAGCAGCGCATAACAACCGACCTCGCGATCGTCGTTCATGCGAAAGCGCGCGTGGTCGCGGCTGAAAGCGGCCCAGTCGCGGCGCTTGCCAAGCTCCAGCAGCCAGTCGTTGCGCAGGCGGTCCTCGACGTAGGTGCCGGGCCAGCGTGCGTAGAAGGCGTCGATCTCGGGCTGCGCGGCGGCCGGCAGGCGGTTGCTCAGGTCCCAGTAGTCGGCCCACTGCGCGAGCGGGTGCTGGGCGTCGAGCGCGGCGGCACGCAATGCGGCGAGGCGGACGCGGTCGCTCTTGCGCAGCGCCTCGCGCGCATCGACGATCAGGTTGTCGTTCAGCGGCGCCGGTGCCGCCAGCGTGTGGCCGCTGGCCAGCAGCGCGGTGCCAAGGACGAACAGGTCACGCCATCGCATCGTCATTTGTTTCTAGCGTACTTCAGTTGCAGCCGGTCTGACGCCTGCATCAGGCATGCCCGTCAGGTGCAGTTTGTTCACCCGCGCCCGTGTCTGCGCCGCCTGGTCCTGGACCCAGGCCTCGAAAGCGGCCAGCGCCGGGCGTTCGTTGCGGGCCGGCCAGCGCACGAGCCAGTAGGCGTAGGGCGAGGTCGTGCGCCGCGCGGCGCCAAAGGGCTCGACAAGTTCACCACGTTCCAGCGCCTCGATCACCAGTGACAGGCGCGCCAGCGCCACCCCGTGGCCGGCGAGTGCGGCCTGCACTTCCTGGTGGGTGTAGTTGAGGTAGACCCAGCGCTGCGGCTCCAGCGCGGGCAGGCCCTGTGCACCGAGCCAGTGGCGCCAGCTCAGGTACTCGGCGCTCGGCAGCGTGCTGTCTTCCTCGAGCAGCGTGTGCTGCGCCAGGTCGGCCGGCGCCGCGAGTGGCGGGCCGTCGCCGCGCTGCGCGGCGGCGATCAGCGTCGGCGAGCACACGGGGGTCAGCACCTCGCCGAACATCAGCAAGGCGCCGGCGGGTGCGTCGTCGGGGTGGCAGTAACGCAGCGCGAGGTCGATCTCGGCATCGTCGCCGTCGGCGATGGTGTCGTTGGCCGCGATCCGGATGTCGATGCCCGGGTTGGCGGCCTGGAAGCCGTGCAGCCGCGGCAGCAGCCACAGCGATGCGAAGGACGCGAAGGTCGTCAGCGACACCGGCTCGCGCCCGGCAGCGCGGCGGATCTGGCGCACGCTGGTGTCGAGGCGGTCGAGCAGCGGCGCCACGGCGCGCAGCAGCGTTGTGCCGGCGCCGGTGATCTCGACGTGCCGTGTGCCGCGCACGAACAGCGCGACGCCGAGCTCGTCTTCCAGGCTGCGGACCTGACGGCTGATGGCGGGCTGCGTGAGGTGCAGTTCGGTGGCCGCAGCGCTGAAGTTCAGGCGCCGTGCCACCGCGTCGAAGGCTCGCAAAGGGCCGATCGACAGCGGGCGTTCGCGCACTCTATTCATACGGTTTGATTATCAATGATGACCCTGGATTTTATTGGCCACGAGAGCAGAAGACCTGGAAGATAGAGGCATTGATGATGCAACCGAAGGAGCCTGCGATGCACCCGACCGCCGCGACAACCAAGCCCTGGGAATGGCAACTGCCGGTCGGGCGCGCGCTGCGCCTGGCGCCGGCGCCGGTGCCGCGCTGGCTCCAGGTCGGCCAGGGCCTGGTCTGGCTCACCGCCACCTCGGCCAGCGGCGACGACAACCCCGATCGCTGGCTCGCGACGGGTGAGCGCCAATGGTTGCCGGCGGGCACCGACTGGGTCGTCGAAGGCCGGGGCGACGCACGATACCTGCTGCTGGAGGCGCCGTTGGCGGTACGCCCGCGCAGGGTCACGGCCGCACAGCGCGCTTTCGCGGGGCTGATGTCCTTGGTGCAACGCCTGTCGCTGACGCGCGCGTCGCAGGTTTGCGTTTGACCCCGGGGGGCTTGCTGGCGGCGCGTGCCGCGCGCAGTGCCAGCCGGCCCCAGGGTTGCATCAGCGACGGCGACTCCATCGCTTCGTCGGGCACGGTCCAGAAGTTCATCTCGACGCGCCTGCCGCGCGCGACATGAACGAAGGGCTCGCAACCTGCGGTCGCGAACTGCAGCTTCGTCTCGGCATCGGCCTTGAGGTAGAGCCGGTCCGAGGCGACGATGCCGAAGAACAGTTCGCCGGCGTACAGCCCGTGGGCGCCGAACATGCGCCGTGAGCGCACGCTGCCCAGCGCCGCGAGCAGCTCCAGGC
Organism: Rubrivivax sp.; assembly: GCA_036523095.1. GTDB lineage: Bacteria > Pseudomonadota > Gammaproteobacteria > Burkholderiales > Burkholderiaceae_C > Rubrivivax. The sequence goes on along the minus strand of DATDER010000276.1, from coordinate 7,242 downwards.
ACAGTTCGACGAACTCATCGCGAGGCGCAGGACGCATGGCGCAGTGTAGGTCGCAGCGCCCCACAATACGGGCCCCGAGCGGAGTGCCCGACATGACCCTGCCCTACGAGATGCCGTCGCTGGAGCCGTCGCGTGACAAGAAGACCTTGCGCCGCCAATTGCAGGCCGAGCGCCAGAGCCTGATCGACCGCCACCAGCGGGCGATGCACCTGCAGGAAGTGCTGCGGGTCTGGCTCACCGGCCGCAACGACGACTCGATCGGCGCCTACTGGCCGATCAAGGGCGAGTTCGACGCGCTGCCGGCGCTCTACCGCTGGACCGAGGCCGACGAAGTCAAGCGCCGCATCGGGCTGCCGGTCGTCAACAAGGACACCAAACAGCTGCGCTTCCACGTCTGGTACCCGGGTTGCGAGATGGAAGAAGACGCCTACGGCATCCCGAAGCCGAAGGACACACCCGCCTTCGAGCCGAGCCTGCTGCTCGTGCCTTGCGTGGGTTACGGACCGGGCGGTATACGCCTCGGTTATGGCGGCGGTTTCTACGACCGCACGCTCGGCACGCTGGAGCCGCGGCCGTACACCGTGGGCCTGGCCTACGGCAACGGCTTCGTGCCCTGGTTGGCGGGCGAGGCGCACGACGTGCCGCTGGATACCATCCTCAACGAGGAGGGTGTCGCCTGGCAAGGCCCGCAGCGTCAGTGAGCACGGGCTAGCGCCCGAGCCGCTTGCAGATCTCGAGCGAGAGCGCCGACTGGTTCAGCGTGTAGAAGTGGATGCCGGGTGCGCCGCCCGCGATCAGGCGCTCGCACAGGCGCGTGACGACGTCGATGCCGAAGGCGCGCACGGAAGCCGCGTCGTCCATGAATCCTTCCATCTTCAACGCCACCCAGCGTGGGATCTCGATCCCGTCGCGCTGCGCGAATTGCGCGATGCGGGCGTAGTTGTGGATCGGCATGATGCCCGGCACGATCGGCGCGCTGACGCCCAGCGCCCGCACCTCGTCGACGAAGTGAAAGTAGGCGTCGGGGTTGAAGAAGAACTGCGTGATGGCCGAGTTGGCGCCCGCTTTCATCTTGTTCGCGAAGTGCTCCAGGTCACGCCTCGCGTAACGCTGCTGCGGGTGGTACTCCGGGTAGGCGGCGACCTCGATGAACCAGTCGCCGCCCTGGGTGCGGCGGATGAACTCGATCAGTTCGCTGGCAAACCGGAATTCCCCCGCCGTCGCGGTGCCGCTCGGCAGGTCGCCGCGCAGCGCCACCAGGCGGTGGATGCCCTGCGCGCGGTAGGTCGCCAGGATCTCGGCGATGCCTGCCTCGGTGCTGCCCACACACGACAGGTGCGGCGCGGCTTCGAAGCCGAGCGCCGCGATGTCCTGCACCGTGGCGAGTGTCTTCTCGCGTGTGGAGCCGCCGGCGCCGTAGGTGACGCTGAAGAACTCGGGCTTCACGGCCGCGAGTTCCCCGACCACGGTCTTCAGCTTTTCGCTGCCGACCGGTGTGTTGGGCGGAAAAAACTCGAAGCTGATGGGAACGGATGGCATGGCACGCCTCCAAGATCAGTAGAACCGGCACGTGCGCTGCACGGCCGACATCAAGCGGACGCCGCGGATCCGGCTCGGCCGGTCCGCTGACGTCGCCCCCTTGAGGGGGAAGCGCCGACAGGCGCTCCGGGGGTGGGTCAATACCGGTAGGTGTCGGCCTTGTACGGGCCGGCCTTGCTGACGCCGATGTAGGCGGCCTGGGCATCCGACAATTCGGTCAGGACCGCACCCACTTTCTTCAGGTGCAGGCGAGCGACCTTCTCGTCCAGATGTTTGGGCAGCACGTAGACCTTGCCCGCCGCGTACTTGTCGGGGTGCGAGAACAACTCGATCTGGGCGATGGTCTGGTTGGCGAAGCTCGAGCTCATCACGAAGCTCGGGTGGCCGGTGCCGCAGCCCAGGTTCACGAGGCGGCCCTTGGCGAGCAGGATGATCTTCTTGCCGTCGGGGAACACCACGTGGTCGACCTGGGGCTTGATCTCGTCCCAGGTGCAGTCGGCCAGCGCGGCGACGTCGATCTCGTTGTCGAAGTGGCCGATGTTGCAGACGATGGCCTGGTCCTTCATCGCAGCCATGTGCTTGCGCGTGATGACGCTCAGGTTGCCGGTGGCCGAGACGAAGATGTCGGCCTTGTCGGCGGCGTATTCCATCGTCACGACCTTGTAGCCTTCCATCGCCGCCTGGAGCGCGTTGATGGGGTCGATCTCGGTCACCCAGACCTGGGCCGACAGTGCGCGCAGCGCCTGCGCCGAACCCTTGCCGACGTCGCCGTAACCAGCGACCACGGCCACCTTGCCGGCGATCATCACGTCGGTCGCGCGCTTGATGGCGTCGACCAGGCTCTCGCGGCAGCCATAGAGGTTGTCGAACTTGCTCTTCGTGACGCTGTCGTTGACGTTGATGGCGCGGAACATCAGCGTGCCCTTGGCGGACATCTCGTTCAGGCGGTGCACGCCAGTGGTCGTCTCTTCGGTCACGCCGATGATCTGCGCGCCCTTGCGGCTGTACCAGGTGGCGTCCTCGGCGAGCTTGGCCTTGATGGCGGCGAAGAGGATGGTCTCTTCCTCGCTCGTCGGCTTGGCCAGCACGCTCGGGTCCGTCTCGGCGCGCTTGCCCAGGTGCATCAGCAGCGTGGCGTCGCCGCCGTCGTCGAGGATCATGTTCGGTCCTTCGTGTACGCCGCCCTGGGGGCCGAACTCGAAGATGCGGTGCGTGTAGTCCCAGTAGTCGACCAGCGACTCGCCCTTGTAGGCGTAGACCGGCGTGCCGGCCACCACCAGCGCCGCGGCGGCGTGGTCCTGGGTGCTGAAGATGTTGCACGAAGCCCAGCGCACGTCGGCGCCCAGGGCCTGCAGGGTCTCGACCAGCACGGCGGTCTGGATCGTCATGTGCAGGCTGCCGGTGATGCGCGCGCCCTTCAGCGGCTGCACCGCGGCGAACTCTTCGCGGATCGCCATCAGGCCGGGCATCTCGGTCTCGGCGATCTTGATTTCCTTGCGGCCCCAGGCGGCAAGCGACAGGTCGGCAACGGCGTAATCGGTGCTGTTCAGCGGTTTCAGGACGGCGTTCATGGTGGCTCCAGACAGTTGGGAACCTGCAATGAAGGCTGACGGGGGATTCGAACTCACCCACGACAAACCATCGTGCAGGTGAGCGCTGTTGCAATGAAGATTCTCCGAGCCTGGCCTCAAGGACTGAGGTTGCAACGCTCCTCGGAGAGCGCGGATTGTATTCGGTGACCCGGTGTCCCGTGCAAGCCCGCCGGCCCGGCCCACCGGCACACCGCCGTGACACACTGCACTCGATGGACTCAAGACCGGCCCGCTGGCGCACCTGCACGGCGCAGCAGCTGCGCAGCGTGCGCGGTGTGCTCACCGACATCGACGACACCCTGACACACGACGGCGCGATCGAGCCGCCGGCCCTGGCCGCGTTGCATGCGTTGCGCGCCGCGGAGGTGCCCGTGATCGCGATCACAGGCCGGCCAATGGGCTGGAGCGAGCCTTTTGCACTGCAATGGCCCGTGGCGGCGATCGTGGCCGAAAACGGCGCCGTCGCGCTCTGCGCCGAGGGGGGCCGGCTGCGGGTGGAATACAGCCAGGACGACGCCACGCGCCAACGCAACACGTTGCGCCTGAAGCAGGTGGCGCAGCGTGTGCTTTGCGAGGTGCCCGGCACCACGCTGGCGCAGGACAGTGCCGGCCGTGTCACCGACATCGCGGTCGACCACAGCGAGTTCGTGCGGCTCGATGAGGCGGGCATCGGGCGTGTGCTCGATGTGATGCGCAGCGAAGGCATGAGCGCCACCGTCAGCTCGATCCATATCAACGGCTGGTTCGGTGACCACACCAAGCTGAGCGGCGCCCGCTGGATGCTTCGGCGACTGTTCGGGCGCGATCTGGATGCCGAACTGGAGCGTTGGGTCTACGTCGGCGATTCGACCAACGACCAGCTCATGTTCGGCCACTGCCCGCTCAGCGTCGGCGTGGCCAACCTGCGCCGCTTTGCCGATCAACTGCAGACCTGGCCGGCCTACATCACGGAAGGCGAGCGCGGCGCCGGATTTGCCGAGGTGGCGCAGGCGGTCCTCGCCGCACGTTCAACCCAGTGACAGGAACTGGCGCACGCGCTCGAGTTCGTCGTCCAGCCCGCGCCGGTACGCCGCGTCGCGTGGCGCCTTGCCGCTGACGTGGCCGATGTCGGCTTGCAATGCGCCGTCGCGCACCGCGAGGTTGCCCCAGCCGATGACCTGTCCACGCCACAGCAGCGGCAGTGCGTAGTAACCCCGCACCCGCCTCGGCGCCGGCGTGTAGGCCTCGAAGCGGTAGGCCCAGCCCCACAGGATCTCGAACCGGCGCCGGTCCCAGACGATGGGGTCGAAGGGGGCGAGCAGGCGTACCTCATCGTCGATGTGGTGCCGCTTCGAACGCGGGTTCTCGCCTTCGGGCCAGAACCAGTCGAGGCCGTCGATCCTGGCGCGGGGCAGCCGTTCTTTCGCGCGCGCGAGCGCACCACCTCGGCCGTCGGCCCATTGCGGCGCACCGCCGCGCAGGTGGCTCACCAGTTCGCTCAAGGACCTGGCCGGCAGCGGCGCGTACTTGCGCACGATCACGTCGACCAGTGCGTCCAGCGCCGCGGCCGCGTCGGCCGCCGGCGCGTGCACGTCACGCGCCGCGTACAGCCGCGTGCCGCCGTCGCGCCCGGCGATGCGCAGCAGGCCGCGGTAGTGCATGCCGTCGAGCAACTCGGTACTGGCGTTGCTCGAGCCACCGAACCAGTTCTTGACCTTGCCGTGCGCGAACTGCAGGTCGACCTCGCGCGGATGCACGACGCCGCGCTCGCGCACGAAGTCGAGCACGGCATGCGCCTGCGCCCAGCGTGCCTTGGGCCACTCCGTGCGTGCAGTGCGCGGGTGCATCAGCGTGTGCGTGGTGCGCAGCAGGAAGCCGTAGTTGACGAAGAAGTCCTCTTCGATGGCGAGCTTCGGGTAACGCCGTTCCAGGTCACCCGCACGGTAGCCGGCGACGCGGTGGCGCAGCGTCAGGTCCTGCGCGCGTGCCGGGGCGCGGATCGGGTCGGCCTGCACGAAGCCGAGCTTGCCAATGGCACGCGGCAGTGTGGTTGGAGTGAACAGCGTGCGGGCGACGGCGTAGCGGCGCAGCTGGTCAGTGGTGCAGGCCTTCATGCCAGGACCTGCGTCACCTGGCCGCCCGCGGCCGCGCGCCATTGCACATCGGCCCGCGCGCCGTTGACCAGCACCATCTGCGGCGGGCGGTGCCCGATGTCTGCGTCCACCAGCACGGCGCAAGACAGGGCACCGAGCGAGGATCGCAAGGCGTCGGCATAGCCCAGTTCGGTGTCGCCGGTGGCATCGGGGGCGGCCGATCGGCCGATCAACAGGCCGTGCAGGCCTTCGAACCAGCCGGCCCAGCGCAGGCGGTGCAGCACGCGCACCAGGTCGGTGGGTGACTGCCCGGAGTTCTCGAGATAGAGCACGACACCTTCGCTGCCACAGGCGCGGATGAGAGCCTGCACGTCACCAAAGGGTGTGCCGGCGATGTGCATCAGGGTGTCGATGCAGCCGCCGATGAGTCGGCCGTTGAAGTGCACTTCGGCGGAGCCGTCCAGCGCCCACCAGTGCGTGGGCTCGGTCAGCCGGTAGGTGGTGGTCGGCACATCAGCAAAGTCCGTCCATCGGGATTGCCAGTGCAACGACTGTCGTTGCACGAGCGTGCCGCCCGCCGGCGTGGCCAGCGCGGCCATCGCGCCAAGCGTCAGCGGGTCGGCCTGTCCCGGCGCCAGATCCATGAGGCCCGGCCCGTGTGCCGTGGCCCAACCCAGGCGCAGGGTGATGGGAAGCAGCAGCGTGCTCGTGTCCGAATAGCCGAGCAGCCACTTGGGACGAGCCGCCTTCAGCGCCGTCCAGTCCAGCCGGTCCAGCAACTCGATGGCCAACTCACCTCCCCACGGCGGAATGAGGGCCGCGATGTCGTCCCGCAGCAGGATCTGCATCAGCTCGGCGGCACGCGCCGCTGCACTGGCACTGGCGCCGTGTCGTTCGCTGCGCAGGCAGGCCCCTTCTTCGACCTCGAAACCCTGCGCACGCAGGTGGCCGATGACGAGGTCGAGGCGCGGGTGCAGCCGTTCTTCCACCCCCGAACTGGGGGCCATGACTGCGATGCGGGCGCCGGGGTGCAAGGGCGCGGGGTATCGCGGCGGGATGATCGGTTCAACGTCGGGCGGCAACATCGGCCGATCATGCCAAAGGCCCGCTCCCGGGCCGGGCCAGCGCAGACAATTGCATTCATGGCACCGAACCAAGCGCCGCTCGACGGCCTAACCGTGCTCGAACGCGGCTGGCTGTCGTCGAACAACATCCTGATCCATGCTGCCGAGGGCGAGGCGGGCGCGGTGCTCGTCGATTCGAGCCATGTCAACCATGCCGCGCAGACGGTGGCCCTCGTGCGCCACGCGGTGGAGGGCGGCCGACTCGACCGTGTCGTCAACACCCACCTGCACTCCGACCATTGCGGCGGCAACGCCACGCTGCGGCGAGCCTTTGGCGTGCCGGTGCTGGTGCCGCCCGGATCGGCCGACGCGGTGCGCGCCTGGGACGGCGCCCGCCTGACCTACGACGCCTCGGGCCAGCGCTGCGAACGCTTCGAGATCGATGGCATCCTGGCGCCGGGCGATGAATTCACCGCCGGCGGCCGGCGCTGGCAGGTGCTGGCCGCACCCGGGCACGACCCCGACTCGGTGATGCTGTTCGACGCCGACCGCGGCGTGTTGATCTCGGCCGACGCGCTGTGGGAGCGTGGCTTCGGCGTCGTCTTCCCCGAGATCGCGGGCGAACCCGGCTTCGACGATGTGGGTGCCGTGCTCGATGTGATCGAGCGCCTGCCAGTGCGCGTGGTGATTCCCGGCCACGGCGCGCCTTTTACCGACGTGGCGGCGGCGCTGGCGACCGCACGCTCCCGGCTAGCGGGTTTCAAGGCCGACCCGGCACGGCACGCGCGGCACGCGATCAAGGTGCTGATCAAGTACCACGTGATGGAAGTGCAACGCCAGCCGCTGGACGAGTTGCTGCGCTGGGCGGAGGAAACGCCAATGCTCGGGCAGTTGTGGACGAGATACGGTGCGGGCGAGACCGATTCGCCGGCGGCGTGGGTCGGACGCTACGTGCAGGAACTGGTGGCCGGCGGT
>DATDER010000275.1:0-9217 GCA_036523095.1 Rubrivivax sp. | reverse complement strand
CCGTGCTCGCGGACCCGCCGCCGGTGCACGTGATGCTCGAAGTGCCGGCCTTCATGGTCGCCGACCCGGCGCGTGCGGCGGTCCTGCGGGCCTTGCGCGCCGCCGGCCACGTGCTCGCGATCAAGGGGCGGCCGGTGAGCGAACTGCCGCGCGACCTGCTGCCGTGCTTCCGCCACGCCATCGTCGACCTCGCCGACGACCGGCGCGGGCCGAATCCGGGGCCGGCGGCGGCCGCGCGGACGATTTCCACCGTGAGCTCGGGCGTGCACAAGTCGGCCGACCTCGAAGCGGCCTGGGCGCTGGGGGCGCAGGCGGCGATCGGCTGGCCGATCGAGGACGATCTGCCGAAGGCGGGCGGGCGCAGCATCCCGCCCGACCTGCGCGGGATCGTCGAGCTGATGAACCGCGTCGACCGCGACGAGCCGGCCGAGCGCATGGAACACGTGCTGAAGGCCGACCCGACACTCGCCTTCCGCCTCATGCGTTACATCAATTCGGCCGCGTTCGGGTTGCAGGTCGAGGTCACCTCGTTCAAGCATGCGCTGATGCTGCTGGGTTACAGCAAGCTCAAGCGCTGGCTCGCGCTGCTGCTCGCGTCGGGCAGCAAGGACCAGGCGCTGCGCCCGGTGATGTACGCCGCGGTGCGGCGCGGCCTGATCATGGAAGAGCTGGCGCGCAGCTCCGGCGACGACGAGATGCGCGGCGAGATGTTCATCTGCGGTGTCTTCTCGCTGCTCGACCGCATGATGCGCCAGCCTTTTGATGAGCTGCTCAAGAGCGTGCCGGTGCAGGAGCGGGTGCAGGCTTCGCTGATGACCGAGGACGGGCCCTACACGCGCCACCTGGAACTGGTGCGCGCGATGGAGCAGGGTTCGGCGATGGACATCCGCGAGCACAGCGAGCAGCTGCTGCTGGCGCCAGCCGAAATCAACCGGGCGCTGTTCGCCGGGCTGGCGGCGGCGCGCGATCTCGACTGAGCGCCGCGTGTGCAGAGCGCCCGAGCGGCCATGAAGACACCCGAACGAGACGAGCTGCTGCAAACGTTGAAGCGCCGCTTCGAGAAGAACATGCGCCGCCATCCCGGCATCGCCTGGGCCGAGGTGGAGCGCAGGCTGCAAGCCGATTCCGCGGCGCTGCGGTCGCTGCGCGAGATGGAATCGACCGGCGGTGAACCGGACGTCATCGGCCAGGGCGATGGGACAGGGCCGTACACGTTCTGCGACTGCGCCGCGGAGAGCCCGGCGGGCCGCCGGAGTCTGTGTTACGACCGCGAGGCACTCGAGTCCCGCAAAGAGAACAAGCCCGGGAACAGCGCCGTCGAGACGGCTGCGGCGATGGGCATCGCGTTGTTGACCGAGGATCAGTACCGGACGCTGCAGACACTCGGCGACTTCGACACCAAGACATCGAGCTGGATCGCCACACCGCCGGATGTGCGGAAACTGGGGGGCGCCCTGTTCTGTGACCGTCGTTATGGCCAGGTCTTCGTCTATCACAACGGGGCGCAGTCGTACTACGCCGCCAGGGGCTTCCGCGGCTCACTTCGACTCTGAACCATGATGAGCGTCGACGACAGCGGCCTGCCGCAGGCACCGGGGCTGCCGGCGGCGGCAGACCTGAAGCGCCTCTTCTGGGCGTCGCCCTTGGCGGCGACGCTGCAGGACGCATCGCACCGGCTCGTCGACGTCAACGACGCTTTTGTCGCCTTCAGCGGCTTCGCGCGTGGCCAGCTGGTCGGGCGCGACCCGCTCGAGCTGCAGCCCGAAGAAGACCGGGCGAACCATGCGGCGCTGCGCGAGATGCTGATGCCGCGTGTGCTCGCAGGCGAAACACCGCCGCTGCAGGAACGCCGCCTGATCGACGCCCGCGGCGTCGAGCGCTGGTTCCGCGCTGCCGCCTACGGCGTGCGTGCGCCCGACGGTCAGGCGCAGGTGCTGGCGGTGCTGCACGATTCGACCGGCGAACACGTGGCGCGCGCGCAGGCCGAACGTTCGATCGACGAACTCTCGCAGTGGTTCGACCTGAGCCCGACGGGGATGCTGGTCTTCGACGAAACCGGCCTGATCGTGCGCTCGAACCCGGCCTTCGAAGCCCTGGTCGGGCAGGTGCCGGTATTGCTGCCCGAAGCCGCGGCCGACCTGCAGTCGCTGCTCGGCTGGCGTGCCGGCGCGCCCGACGCCGAACTGCGGCCCGGTGCGCCGGTGCTCGAATGCGAGGCCGTGGTGCAGCGGCCCGACGGCCACGCCTCGCACCTGAGCGCGCGCCTGCGGGCTTTTGCCACTGGCGCGGGTGAGCGCCGTTTCATGGCGGTGGTGGAGGACCGCAGCGCCGAGGACGAACGCGACCTGGCGCAGCTCGAGATCGGCGCCTTGATGAGCACTGCCGGCATCGGCGTGGCTACCTACGACAGCACGCACGGCTGGCGCCGATCACCGCAGCGCGCCGGTGCGCCAGGTGTGGCGGCGCCGGACACCGGGCTGCAATCGATCAGCCGCGACCTCGTCGAGCCGTCGTCGCGAGCCGAGTACGAAAAGCTGCAGCGTGCGCTGCGCAACGGCCAGCGCGCCGAGGTGCGGTACGCGGTGCGCCACCCCGATCTGGGGTTGCGCTGGTTGCTCACCCGGGTCGAGCCGGCCGAGCTCGGTTCGGGCAGCAAGGCCACGTCGGTCGTCACGCTGGACGTGACCGAACGTGAACTCGCGCAACGCCGCAGCGACGAGTTGCTGCGCGAGCTGACGACGATCCTCGACGGCTCGCCCGCCGGCATCGCCTACCTGCGCGACGGCCGGCTCGTGCGCTGCAACCGGCGCTTCGAGCGCATGCTCGGTTTTGCCCCCGGCGCGGTCGCGGGCGCCGCGCTCGACGAGCTTTTCCGCAACCGCCCGGCCGCGTTGCCGGCGGTGACCGACGCCGCGGCCGCACTCGCCGGCGGCAAGCCCTTCGACGTCGAACTGCCGGGCGGGCTGCAGCAGGGCGCGCCGGTCTGGTATTCGCTGTCGGTGCGGCGCGCCGAGCCGGCCCATGCCGGCGCCGAGGCGGTCGCGGTGTTGACCGACATCTCGCGCCTGAAAGCCGGGCAGGCCGAGCTCGAGACGCTGCTGCGCGAACGCGAACTGATGTTCAGCTTGTCCGAGGTTGGCATCGCCTGGCTCCGCGGGCGCCATATCGAACGTGCCAACCAGGCGCTGGGCAAGCTGCTCGGTCTGGTGCCGGCGGAGCTGTCGGGGCTCGACCTGCACAGCCTGCACGAGGACCGCAGTGCCGCGATCGCCTTCGACGAGGCGACCGCACGTGCGCTGCAGGCCCAGGGCCGTTACACCGGCGAGTGGCGGCTGCGCCAGCGCGACGGCACACTGCGCTGGGTCCAGCTCGGGATGCGCTCGGTCGAAGGCGCCGACACCAATGCCGGCGTGATCTGCTCCTTCGTCGACATCGACGACCGCCAGCGCGCGCGCGAGTCGCTCCAGTTGCTGGCCGGGCGCACACGTTCGGTGCTCGACTCGGTGCTGGTGGGCATCGTCACCGTCGGCGACCACGGCATCGAGTGGATGAACCGCTCGGCGCGGCGCATGTTCGCCGGCGAACTGGGCGACTTTGCCGGTGAGCCGGTGGCTACCGTGGCGACGAACGAACGCGACCATCCGCTGCGCCGCACCGACTGGCTCGAGCGCCTCGCCGACGGCCAGTCCGAGACCTTCGAATGCCGGCTGAAAGGGCGCGACGGCCGCGAGTTCTGGGTCGTCGGCAACGCGGTCGCGACGACCCGCGATTCGGCGGTCGGGCGCCAGGTCACCTTCGCGCTCCTCGACATCGAGGCGCGGCGGCAGGCCGAGGTGAGCATCGCCCGCGCGCAAGCCTCGTTGCAGCGTGTGATCGAGACCGCGCCGCTCGCGATCGCGCTTTTCGACGCCAAGACGCAGCGTGTGGGCCAGCTCAACCAGATGGCCGCGGCTTTTTTCGGCCGCCCGCTCGACGAGCTGCAGGGCCAGCGGCCGGCGGACTGGTGCGACGCCTTCGGTGCCGACGAATCGGCAGCGATGCAGGCCAGCCTGCAGCTGGCGGCCGACTCACCCGACGGCGTGCGGCGCGAGATCACCCGGCCCGCGCCCGACGGCAGCGCGCCGCGGCGCTGGGACACCCGCTTCGTGACCCTCGCCGCCAGCGACGGCAGCGGCGAGGATGCAAACCAGGTCCTGCTCGTGGCGAGCGACGTGACCGAGCAGCGCGCCGCCGAGCAGGAACGCTTCGACGCCGCGATCGCGCAGCGCGAGATGCTGGTCAAGGAAGTGCACCACAGGATCAAGAACAACCTGCAGGGCGTCGCGGGCTTGCTGCAGCAGGCAGCGGTGCGCCGACCGGAAGTGGCGACGATCCTGTCCGAAGCGGTGAGCCAGGTGCAGGCGATCGCGCAGGTCTATGGCTTGCAGGTCGGTGCCGGCGGGCCGCTCGAGCTCTCGGGCGTGCTGGCTGCGATCGCGGGCTCGGTGCAGCGCACCTTCGGCCAGCCGATCACGGTCGATCTCGACGCCGATAAGGCGCACGACTGGTTGCTGCCCGAGGCCGAGTCGATCCCGCTCGCGCTGCTGCTCAACGAGTTGCTGACCAACGCCGTCAAACACGGCGCGGGCAGCCCGGTGAGTTGCCGCCTGGCGGCGTCGAGCGACGGGGTGGCGATCGTCATCGCCAACGGTGGGCAGCTGCGCGCCGGATTCGACATCGCCGCGGTGCCGGCGGGGGTTTACGGCCTCGGACTCGTGCGCGCGTTGCTGCCCCGGCGCAGCGCGACGCTGGCGCTCGCCCAGGAGGGCACGCAGGTCGTGGCGCGTGTGGCCCTGCGGGTGCCGAGCGTGCAGCAGGTGGCGCGCGTGAAACCCGCGGTGGCCGCGACATAATCGGCGCATGGCGGCCAAGCGCAAGATCCTCGTGGTGGACGATGACCGGCTCGTGCTGGCCACCGTCACGCACGGCCTGTCGCAGGCGGGCTACGAGGTCATCGACGCCGACAACGGTGATGACGCGATCCTGCTCGCGCGCCGGCACCGGCCCGACCTGGCGCTGCTTGACATCCGGATGGAAGGCAAGACCGGCTTCGACGTCGCCGAATACCTGCGCAAGGTCGGCCACACGCCGTTCATGTTCCTCTCGGCGTTTTCGGACGACGAGACGGCGGCCAAGGTCAAGGCCCTCGGTGCGCTCGCCTACCTGGTCAAGCCGCTCGAGGTGGGCCAGATCGTTCCCGCTGTCGACGCCGCGTTCCGGCGTGTGCAGGCCGCCGCCGCTGAGGCCGGTGTGCCCGCCGTCACCGATGCCGACGCGGGCGAGCCGGCGGCGTCGCTCGGCCAGTTGCTGCCGATCGCGATCGGCGTGCTGATGCATCGCTTCTCGCTCTCGCGCGGCGACGCGCTGGCGCGCCTGCGCCGTACGGCGGCGGCTGACGGGCGCAGCCTCGCGGCGCAGGCCGAGCGCATCGTTCAGGCGGTCGAAGACCTGGCCGGTTGAAGTGAACCACCCCCGTAGCGCCTTCGGCGCTCCCCCTCAAGGGGGCGCCGCCAGCGGTCGGGCAAAGCCCGTCCGCGGCGTCCGCTTGGTGGCATCGGTTCAAGCTTCGAAGGTGGCGCCGGCCACCACCCGCCTCAACCGGCCAGCGTGAAGTAGAAACGCGCGCCGCGGCCGACCTCGGCCTCGGCCCAGATGTCGCCACCATGACGACGCACGATGCGCTGCACCGACGCCAGGCCGACGCCGGTGCCGGGGAAGTCGTTCGCGCTGTGCAGGCGCTGGAACAGGCCGAACAGCCGCTCGGCCGAACGCATGTCGAAACCGGCGCCGTTGTCGCTGACCTCGAACACACGCCGGCCGTCGCGCTCGGCGCAACTGAACGAGATGCGGGCCTGGGTGCAGCGAGCGCTGTACTTCCAGGCGTTGGCGAGCAGGTTCTCGACCACCTGGCGCAGCAGCGTCGGATCGCCGTGCGCCTGCAGCCCGGCTTCGATCTCGACATCGACGACACGCTCGGGCGCACTGCGTTTCAGGTCCTCGGCCACGTACGACGCCAGTTGCGACAGGTTGACGGGCTGGCGCATCAGCGGCTGCGACGACAACCGGGCCAGCGACAGCATGGCGTCGATCATCGCGTTCATGCGCGCGGCGGCGCCGAGCACGCGGTCGAGGTGGTCGTTTCCGATGCGATCGATCTGGCGCCCGTAGTCCTCTTTCAGGATGCGCGTGAAGCCCTCGACCACCCGTACTGGCGCACGCAGGTCGTGCGACACCGTGAAGCTGAACGCCGCCTGCTGCTCGGCGCTGTCGGCGGTGCCGTCGGCATGGCGCAACACCAGGCGCTCGTCGGACCCGGCACCCGAGCGCCGCATGCGCCAGCCGTCGACCTCGGCCGCCGACTCGCTCGCCAGCTGCAGCGCCGCTTGCTGCGCTGTCGGCGACAGGCCGGCCAGCGGGTTGTCGGAAAGCAGCGGCGGATGGGCCGCGATCAAGGCCCAGCCCGTGCCCGAAGGTGCGCGCTGGCAAAGGCGCACCGACAGGTGCTCGTCGTGCAACAGCGCGGCGATCGAGGCCGGCGGTCGGGCCGGACCGGTGTGCGGGGCCGGCTGTGCCTGCGGTGCGGGGGCGAGATCGACCGGCGCACCCGACCCCAGCCGCCTGCCCGCCAGGTAGGCGAGCAGCGCGACCAGCACGAGTGCGACGCTGGCGAAGAGCCAGGGGCCGACCGACGGGGCCTCGGCTGGGGCGGCCCAGGCCGCGGGCGCAAAAGCCCCGGCGCCGAGCGCGACGCAGTGGTGCGCCGAGGGCCGGACGCGACCGGGCAGTGCGTGCTGCGACAACATCGAATCCATTGTAAGGAGCACCCGTTCAGGGGCGCCGCGGGTTCAAGTTTGGCTGGCCCGGGCCGAAACCGAGAGCAGGCGGGTCGCGTGGCCGGCCCGGGCATTTCCAGATCAAGACGACCTTGGCTTCACAATTCCGATCCCCGCTGCACGTCGCCCGCGGCTTGACGCGGTGGACGGGCGCCACCATGCTCCGCCCGCCGCGGCAGACGCTGCCCAATCCATGCCGAGCTTGAACGAACCGCACCCGTCGCCTGCCGGAAGCGACGCCGCCGACGGCGGCGCGCCCGCGCCGACCGTGCTCGACGCCGAAGCGCTGGACAAGCTCAGGGCGCTCGATCCGGGGGGGCGCGCCGGCATCCTGTTGCGGGTGCTGGGCACTTTCGAGGGCTCGCTGAAGCGCCTGATGCTCCAGTTCGAGAGCGCCCGCGCGGGCATGGACCTGCCGGCGCTGCGCCACGTGGCGCACACGCTGCGTTCATCGTCGGCGAGCATCGGTGCGCTCGCCTTGTCTCGCTGCTGTCTGGAACTGGAGACGCGCATCCGCGATGGTCAGACCGAGGGACTGGCCGATGCGGTCGAGGCGCTGTCCGCCGAGAGCGCGCGGGCCGCGGTGGCGGTTCGGGCTATGCTTGACCGCCCAGGAAACACCGCGTGAACCCGTCCAGACCTTTCGCCGACGACACCGCTGACGATGCCTCGCCGTCGGTGCTGCTCGTCGACGACGACGAAGTCAACCTGCTGCTGACGGCGCTCGCGCTGCGCGAACGTGGCTTCACGATCAGTGAAGCCGGCAGCGGCGAGGCCGCACTCGCACAACTCATCGAATGGACACCCGACATCATCGTGCTCGACGCGATGATGCCGGGCCTGGACGGCTTCGCCACCTGCGCGCGCCTGCGTCGCATGCCGGGGCTCGAGAACGTGCCGGTGCTGATGCTGACGGGTCTCGACGACGACGCATCGATCGCACGCGCCTACCAGGCCGGGGCCACCGACTTCTTCATCAAGGCCACGCAGTGGAGCCTGCTCGTCGGCCGCCTGCGTTACCTGCTGCGCGCTTCGCGCACGCGGCTGGAGCTGGAGCGCAGCAAGGCCAAGCTCGCGCGTGCGCAGGACCTGGCCCGCATGGGCAGCTTCGAGTGGCGCCCGCTCGACCGCGTCACTTCCGGGCAGCTCGACTTGTCACCCGAGGCGCTGCGTGTCTTCGGCATCGGCAGCGACGGTGCGCTCAGCCTCGGCGGCCTGCTGCGCATGGTCAAGCGCGATGACCGGCGCGGCCTGCTGCGCATGTTGTCCGACGTGCGCGAACACGGCTCGGTGCTCGCGCGCGACCTGCCGGTATCGCTCGCCGGCAACCGCGACCGCATCGTGCACATCGAGGCCGAGCCCGAGTTCAACGAACACGGCCAGAGCACGGGCTACACCGGCATCGTGCAGGACGTGACCGACCGCCGCACGGCCGAGGACCGGATCCGCCGCCTCGCCAACTTCGACGCGCTCACGGGCCTGCCGAACCGGCGCCAGCTGATCTGGCGCACCGAACGGGCGCTCGAGCACGCACGCCGGCTCGGCCACCAGGCCGCCCTGCTGCTGATCGACCTCGACCGCTTCAAGGTCATCAACGACACGCTCGGCCATTCCGCCGGCGACGAATTGCTCACCGAAGTGGCGCAGCGCCTGCGGGCCTGCGTGCGCCACAGCGACCAGGTACTCGAAGGCGCGCTCGAAGCCGCGGGCTCGCGCACCCACCGCACGCTCGAAGCCGTCGGCCGCCTCGGCGGCGACGAGTTCGTCGCGCTGCTGCCCGAGGTCTCCGACGACCGTGACGCCGAACGCGTGGCCGACCGCATCCTCGACGCCATGCGCGACCCGATCTTCGTCGGCGGGCAGGAGTGTTTTGTCACCGCCAGCGTCGGCATCGCGATGTTCCCGCGCGACGGCCACGGCGTCGTCGACCTGATGCGCAACGCCGACGTCGCGATGTACTCGGTGAAGGCCGCGGGCAAGAACGCATCGGCGGTCTACGCGCCGCAGCTGGCCGGGCGCGGGCGCGAAAAGCTCGAGCTGGAAAGCGCGCTGCACAAGGCCATCGAACGCGACGAGTTGGTGCTGCATGACCAGCCCAAGGTCGACGTGCGCTCGGCGCGCATGGTCGGCGCCGAGGCGCTGATGCGCTGGCAGCGCGGTGGCAAGCTGGTGCCGCCGGGCGACTTCATCCCGCTGGCCGAGGAAACCGGGCTCATCGTGCCGATCTCGGAATGGGCGCTGCGCGAAGCGGCGCGTCAGGCGCGGGTGTGGCAGCAGGCCTTCGGATTCGCAGACTCGATCGCCGTCAACCTGCCGAGCCGGCTGTTCGAGCGCAGCGACCTGGT
>DATDER010000274.1:0-9606 GCA_036523095.1 Rubrivivax sp. | reverse complement strand
TGCGGCGCCGCGCCGCTGAAGATCAGCGAAGTGTCGGGCGGCATGGCACGCCGCATCGCGCTCGCGCGCGCGATCGCGCTCGACCCCGAACTCATCATGTACGACGAGCCCTTCGCCGGCCTCGACCTGATCTCGATGGGCGTCGCCGCGAAGCTGATCCGCACGCTCAACGACGTCACCGGCGCGACCTCGCTCGTCGTCTCGCACGACGTGCCCGAGTGCATGGGCATCGCCGACCAGGTGATCCTGATGGCGGCGCCGGGCGGGCGCATCGTGGCCCAGGGCACACCCGAAGAATTGATGGCGTCGAACGATCCCGAGGTGCGCCAGTTCGTTCGCGGCGAGCCCGACGGGCCGGTCAAGTTCCACTACCCCGCGGCGCCGATCGCGCAGGACTTCGGTGTCGCCCGCGGTGCGGCACGCGCCTCGGAGCCTGCGCCATGAACTTCGTCGCTGCCATCGGCGCCGCGGCGCTCGGTATCCTGCGTGGCTTCGGCCATGCCGCGTTTTTCACCTGGGACGTGCTGGCGGCGATCCCCGCCTCGCTGCGCCGCTTCGGCCTCGTGGTGCAGCAGATCCACGCCGTGGGCAACCTGTCGCTCCTGATCATCCTCGCTTCAGGCACCTCGGTCGGCTTCGTGCTCGCGCTGCAGATGTATTACGCGCTCGTGACCTACGGCGCAACCGAATCGCTCGGGCTCATCGTCAACCTCTCGCTCGTGCGCGAGCTCGGGCCGGTGGTCACGGCACTGCTGTTCGCAGGCCGCGCCGGCACCTCTCTCACGGCCGAGATTGGCCTGATGAAGGCAGGCGAACAACTCGCCGCGATGGAGATGATGGCGGTCGACCCGAAGAGCCGCATCCTCGCCCCGCGATTCATCGCCGGTGTCGTCTCGATGCCCCTGCTCGCGATCCTTTTCTCGGCGGTGGGCATACTCGGGGCCTACGTGGTGGCGGTGCTGCTCATCGGCGTCGACAGCGGCAACTTCTGGAGCATCATGCAGGCGCGCGTTGACGTCTGGCGCGATGTGGGCAACGGGGTCGTCAAGAGCTTCGTCTTCGGCATCATCTGCACGACCGTGGCCCTCTACCAGGGCTTCGAAACGCAAGCCACGCCCGAAGGCGTGGCCTACGCCACCACCCGCACGGTGGTGATCTCTTCACTCGGCATCCTGGCGATGGACTTCGTGCTCACGGCACTGATGTTCTCAGCGCCCTGAAAGAGGTTAATTCATGAACAAACGACGCATCGAAGTCCTGGTCGGGCTGTTTGTCCTGCTCGGTTTTGCCGGGCTGCTGTTCCTGGCCCTGAAGGCGGCCAACCTGGCCAGCTTCGGCGGCGGCAAGGGCTACGTCATCAGCGCCAGCTTCGACAACATCGGCGGCCTCAAGCCGCGATCGGCAATCCGCAGCGCCGGGGTCACTGTCGGGCGCGTGACGACGATCAAGCTCGACCCCAAGACCTACCAGGGCGTGGTCACGATGGAAGTCGACAGCGACGTGCTGTTCCCGAAGGACTCCTCGGCAAAGATCCTCACCGCGGGCCTGCTGGGCGACCAGTACATCGGTATCGAACCCGGCTCGTCGGACGTCAACCTGGCGGCCGGCGCGATGATCACGCAGACCCAGTCGGCCGTGGTGCTGGAGAACCTGATCGGTCAACTCGTCACCGGCAAAGCCGGTGAAGCCGGCACCGAGGCCCCCAAGTGAGGCATTTGTTCGCTCTCGGGGCGTTGGTGTTGCTGGGCACCGGGTGCGCCACCACAGCGCCGGGTGCCGACGGGGCCGCCGCAGCGCCGCCTGTCCGAACCCCTTCGCCCGCCGACCCCTGGGAGGGCATGAACCGCTCCATATTCGCTTTCAACGACGCCTTCGACCGCGGCCTGCTGCGCCCGGTCGCCGAGGGTTACGAGGAGTACGTTCCGAGCCCCATTCGCACGGGCATCGGCAACGTCTTCAGCAACGTCAGCGATGGCTGGTCGTCGGTCAATCAGCTGCTGCAGGGCAAGTTCCTGCTCAGCGCCGAGATGGGATCGCGTTTCCTCATCAACACCACGCTCGGCATCTACGGCCTGTTCGACTGGGCGAGCGAGATGCGCATCGAACGCAACCGCGAGGACTTCGGCCAGACCCTGGGTTACTGGGGTGTCGGGACCGGGCCGTACTTCGTCATTCCATTTGTCGGCCCGAGTACGGTACGCGACACGGCAGGCTTTGCGGTCGACCGCGAGATCAGCGTCGGCAATATCTTTACGAGCCGAAAGTATTTCAACTGGCTCACGGCCCTGGAGCTGGTGGAAGTGCGCGCCGACTTTTTGCCTGCGTCGAAGTTGGTCGACCAGATCGCACTCGACAAGTACAGCTTCCTGCGCGACGGCTTTCTCGCCCGCAGGCTCAACGATGTCCACGACGGCAATCCGCCGAAGGTGCCTGAGGCCCCGGAAGCGCCCGCGTCGCAAGTTCCGCCCGCGCCGAAGTGAACCTGGGGCCCAGGTCGCGCGTTGAAGTCCAGGGCGCCCAGAGCGCCGATTGAAAGGATGTGATGTTCCAGTCTTCGATTTCCCGCTTGTTCACCGCGCTGGCGTTTGTCGCCGTGAGCGCTGCCGCAAGCCCCGCCGCCTGGGCCCAGACCGCGCCCGACGCGCTCGTGCGCCAGGTCTCCAACGAGGTCATCGACAGCCTGAAGTCCGACAAGGAGATCCAGGCCGGCAGCCTGCCCAAGATCATCGCCCTGGTCGACGCCAAGGTCATGCCGCACGTGAACTTCCAGCGCATGACCTCGATCGCGGTCGGGCGCCCGTGGGCCAGCGCCACGCCCGAACAGCGCACGCGCCTGCAGGAGGAGTTCAAGATCCTGCTGCTGCGCACCTACTCCGGCGCGCTCACGCAAGTCAAGGACCAGACGGTGCAGCTGGAGCCTTTCCGTGCCAGCGCCGAGGCGGACGAGGTCGTCGTCAAGACCAAGATCAAAGGCAAGGATGAGATCCAGCTCGACTACCGGCTCGAGAAGTCGCCTGCCGGCTGGAAGATCTACGACGTGAACGTGCTCGGCGTCTGGCTCGCCGACACCAGCTTCAAGTCGCAGTTCACGCCGGTGATCACCAGCTCGGGGATCGACGGCCTGATCGCCAACCTGAGTGCCCTGAACAAGAAGGCCGCGGGCGGCAAGCCCTGAGGCCGAAGCGATGGCTCTGGCGCTCCCGTCGACGCTGACGCTGCCGCAGGCGACCGACACCGTCACCCGCCTGCGCGCGGCGCTGACGGCGGCACCGGCTTCCGAAGCCTTTGCCGTCGATGCGTCGGCGCTGGTCGATTTCGACACCTCGGCGATCGCCGTGCTGCTCGACGGCCAACGCCTCGCCAACGAGCGCGGCGTGGTACTGCAGGTGCAGGGCGCGCCGTCCAAGCTGCACCAGCTCGCAGCGCTCTACGGCGTGCAAGATCTGCTCGGCCTTCAGGGGTCGGTGGCGTAGCGCCGCGTGCGCAGGTTCTTCTTGATCTCGGCCAGCATCGGGCGCAGTCCGTCGCTGCCCAGCCGCAGCGCGACGCCGGTGGTCAGGATGTCGACGATCACCAGATGCAGCAGGCGGCTCACCATCGGGCTGTAGCGGTCGAAGTCTTCCGGGTGGTCGGCCACCAGCAGCACGTGCCCGGGTTGCTGCGCGTTGCGGGCCAGCGGCGAGCCGCTGCTGGTGATGGCGATCACGGTCGCGCCCTTGCGGTGGGCGACTTCGGCCACGTCGAGCAGATCGCGGCTGCGCCCCGAGTTGCTGATGATCACGGCGCAGTCGCCGGGGCCCAGCATCGTGGCGCTCATCAGCTGCACATGACCGTCGCTGGCCGCGCTGGCGTGCACACCGAGGCGGAAGAACTTGTGCTGTGCGTCCTGCGCCACGATGCCGGAGTTGCCGACACCGCAGAACTCGATCCTGTGCCCCTCGCGGCAGGCCTTGGCAAGCGCATCGATCGCGCGTTCGACGGCGTGGCTGGCGGCGGCATTGCGGTATTTCAGCAGCGCGCTGACCGCGTTGTCGATGACCTTGACGACGACGTCGCCGGCCTTGTCGTCGTCGTCCACCGCGCGGTGCACGAACGGCACCCCCTCATTCACGCTGCCCGCGAGCTTGAGCTTGAAGTCGGCCAGGCCGTCGTAGCCCACGCTGCGGCAGAAACGCACGACCGTGGGCTTGCTCACTTGCGAGCGCTCGGCCAGTTCCGTCACCGGCAGGTTGGCGAAGCTGCGCGCGTCGGCGAGCACGAGCTTGGCCACACGTTGCTCGGCCGGCGGCAGCGCCGGCAGCGCCGCTCGGATGCGGTCAAGCATGAGCGAGCCCTGGCCGACTTCGGCCACGCTCATGAGGCAACCTCCGCGCTTGCGCACTCCGGTGTGAGCGCTTTGGAGCGGCCATGCGCGCTCACGTCACTGCTCCTCGTCCCAGACGCAGCCGTCGCGCGCGACCATCGCGCTCGACGCCGGCGGACCCCAGCTGCCGGCCGCGTAGGCGCGCGGGCCTTCGGGTGCCAGCGCCCAGGCGTCCAGGATGGGCATCACCCAGCGCCAGGCCTGTTCCTGCTCGTCGCTGCGCACGAAGAGGTTCAGGCGCCCGGCGATTGCGTCGAGCAGCAGCTTCTCGTAGGCGCCGACACGTTCGCTCGCGAAGGCCTTGTCGAAGTCGAGGTCGAGCTTCACCGGCGACAGCAGCTCGTTGTTGCCGCTGCCCTTGGCCGCGAGCAGGTGCAGCTCGAGTCCGTCTTCGGGCTGCAGCTTGATGACGAGTTTGTTGGCGCGGCTCGCGCCGGGAAAGATCGGGTGCGGCACCTCGCGGAAGTTGACGACGATCTGGGCGTCGCGCGCGGCCAGACGCTTGCCCGTGCGCAGGTAGAAGGGCACACCCGCCCAGCGCCAGTTCTGGACCTCGGTGCGCAGCGCGACGAAGGTTTCGCAGGTGCTGCCGGCCGGGACCTTCGGCTCGTCGAGGTAGCCCTTGACCGGCTTGCCGCCCACGCTGCCGGCCTTGTACTGGCCGCGCACGACGTCGCGCGCCACGGTCTCGGGCGTGAAGGGCCGCAGTGACTTCAGGACCTTGAGCTTCTCGTCGCGGATGGCGTCGGCGTCGCTGGTCGAGGGCGGCTCCATCGCGATCATCGTCAGCAGCTGCAGCGCATGGTTCTGCACCATGTCGCGCAAGGCGCCGGTGCGGTCGTAGAAGTCGCCGCGGGTGCCCACGCCCAGGCTTTCGGCGATCGTGATCTGGATGTTGGCGATGCTCTCGCGCCGCCACAACGGCTCGAAGAGGGCGTTGCCGAACCGCAGCGCCATCAGGTTCTGCACCGCGGACTTGCCGAGGTAATGGTCGATGCGCAGGGCCTGGCTTTCGCTGAACGATGCCCGCACGACGCGGTTGATCTCCTGCGCGCTGGCGAGGTCGTGGCCGAGCGGCTTCTCCAGCACCAGGCGCACGTTCGGCCCGTTCAACCCCACCGCGCCGAGCTGGGCGCAGATCTGCGTGAACAGGTGCGGACTCGTGGCCAGGAACAGGATCACGGTGTCGGCGCCGCGTTCGTCGATCCAGCCCTTGAGCCCGGTGTAGTGCTCGGGCTGCGCCAGGTCCATGCGTCGGTAGTGGAGCAGTTCGGCGAAGGAGGCGAACTCGGCGTCGCTCGGCCGCTTGGCGCTGTCGACCTCGACAAACCGCTCCTTGATGAAGCTGCGGTAGTCGGCGTCGCTGCGCTCGTCGCGCGCCACCGCCAGGATGCGGCCGCCAGCCGGCAGCTTGCAGTGGCGCCAGGCCTGGAACAGCGCCGGCATCAGCTTGCGCCAGGTCAGGTCACCGGTGCCGCCGAAAAGAACGAGGTCGAAGGACATGAAAAGAAGAGCCCTGCGGCCGTAACTTTGTTACGCGAGAATGCATCAGATTCGCGCAGCGGTCAAACGCCGCAGGCGCTCTGCCGGCCGCGTGCAACAGAGTCGCAAAGACGGTGTCGGGCTGATGACCCTTGCCGCGCTGCACCTCAGCGGCCTGCATCGCCGTCTCGTCGACGCGTCCGTGCCGGCCCGGCAGCACGCGGTCGATGTTGCCGTCCACCACCAGCACCACCCGCTCGGGGCTCATCCGTGCCGCCAGTGCGCCGCCGAGCATGTTGCCGTTACGATGCTGCGAAGCGAGGCAGCGTCCTGTGCCCGTGCCCAAACCCGCCTGGTTCGGTGACCTGGCGTGTGCTGGCCTACACGCTGGCGGTGGCCTTCCTTGCCATCCGGCGCCTGTAGATGGCCGCGATCACCGCGCCCTCGACGCAGGACCTGGTGACCGGAGTCCTGTCCGCAGGTACGCTCGCCCCTTCACGATCACCTCGCGAAAGACCACGATGAAGATCCTCATGTTGCACGGCATCAACCACAACATGTTCGGCAAGCGCGACCCCAAGCAGTATGGGACGGTCACGCTGGCCGAGATCGACGGCACGCTGCAGGCGCTGGGCCGCGAACTCGGCGCCGAGGTGACCAGCTTCCAGACCAACAGCGAGTCCGCGATGTGCGAACGCATCCACCAGGCCTACGCCGAGGGCATGGACGCGGTGCTGATCAACGCCGGCGCCTGGACGCACTACAGCTACGGCATCCGTGATGCGCTCGCGATCCTGACCTGCCCGGTGGTCGAGCTGCACATGTCCAACATCCACGCGCGCGAAGCCTTCCGCCACGTCTCGGTGTTCGCCGAGATCGTCAAGGGCCAGATCTGCGGCTTCGGTGTCGACAGCTACCTGCTGGCGCTGCGTGCGGCCGTCTCGGCCGTTCAAGGCGCCAAGGCCTGAAAGGAGCACTCCGATGATCAGCGGCAACACCGCGCTCATTGCACACATCGGCTACCCGACCCACGCCTTCAAGGCGCCGCTGATCTACAACCCCTACTTCGAGCAGGCCGGCATCGACGCCGTGGTGGTGCCGATGGCGTGCCGGGCCGAGCACTTCGGCACTTTCCTGAAAGCGGTGTTCACGCTCGAGAACAGCCGCGGCGCGCTCATCACGATGCCGCACAAGGTCAGCGTGGTGGATCTGCTCGACGAAGCGTCGCCTACGGTGAAGATCGCGGGCTCATGCAACGCGGTCAAGCGCGCCGAAGACGGGCGCCTCGTCGGCGACATGTTCGATGGCGAAGGTTTTGTGCGCGGCCTGCGCCGCAAGGGCTGCCGGCTCGAAGGCGCGCGAGCGCTCGTGGTGGGCAGCGGGGGCGTGGGCTCGGCGATCGCCGCTTCGCTCGCCGGGGCGGGCGTGGGCGCGATCGGCCTCTTCGACGCGCGCGCCGAGTCGGCCCAGGCGCTGGGCACGCGCATCGCGGCGCACTACCCGGCGCTGCTCGTCACCACCGCCAACAAGGACCCCGCAGGTTACGACATCGTCGTCAACGCCACCCCGATGGGCATGGACGACGGCGACCCGATGCCGATGGACGTCTCGCGCATCGCGCCCGAGGCCTTCGTCGGCGAGGTCGTGATGAAGAGCGAGATGACCGGTTTCCTGAAGGCCGCGCAGGCGCGCGGCTGCCGCTTCCAGGTCGGCTCCGACATGCTGTTCGAGCAGATCCCCGCCTACCTCGAATTCTTCGGTTTCCCGACCACGACGGCCGAGAACCTCCGCGCGGTGGCCCGGCTGGGCGGCTGAGAGCGGGGCAGGCGGCTGGCTCTTGTTCAGCGGTACTTTGCGGCGGTGATGAACTGGCCGAATGACTCGCACCAGACGATGACCGCGGCGTACTGCGTGGGGTTCACGGTCGCCGGCACCTGCACGATGAAGTTCTCGAAGGTCTTGACATCCCCGACGCGAACCATCCGAGGTTTCAGGCGATGGAAGTCCGCTTCGGTTTCGACGAACTCGGGTGACAGGTAGAGCTTGTAGTCCGGCCCGGGCGCGAGTTTCCCTTGGAGCGAAATCGCGGCCGCGCCGACCGACACCGTGCCCTCTCCCCAGTGCAGGGCATCACTGCCCTTCAGGTCGCGCCGAAACGTGCCGCTGAACTGTGCGCTGCCCGCTGCCGAGGCGATCGCTTCGGGGCCGGGCGCATCCGGTGCGATGAGGATCGGCAGGGCGTAGATGCCGACGGCAAATCCCGCCAGCAAGGCGGCTGCGTGGCTGATACCGAGAATGATCGTGCGTCGAAGACCCATGGGTGCGTGATGGCGGTGCAACGGCTGGCCGGTGGCCATCGTAGCGTTGTCGGGTGTGCGCGTCACGACGCGCCGGCCCGAGGCCCGCCGGCACGAATCCTGCGACGCCCGCGTCACACACTGGCGAAGGCGCGCTCCGTGGCAAAAATACCTCCCGGCGTCGGCCCGCGGTTCCCGCAGGTCGTGGTGCTCTTCGGTGCGACCGGCGACCTCGCCCGGCGCAAGCTGCTGCCGGGGCTGTTCCACCTCGCCAGCACGGGCTTCATCCCGGGTTGCCGCGTCATCGGCGTGTCGCTCGACGAGATCGACGCCGGGGGCTTCCGCAACGCAGGGCGCGCCGCGATCGACGAGTTCTTCGCGCGCAAGGTCAGCGACGCGAGCTGGGCGACCTTCGCCGCGAACCTGGACTACGTGCCGCTGGCCGCGGGCGCCGGCGCGCTCAAGGCCGCGGTCAACGCGGCCGAAGCGTCATTCGGTGCCGAGAGCCTGCGCCTGCACTACCTGAGCGTGCCGCCGAGCGCAGCCCTGTCGGCGGTGCGACTGCTGGGTGAGGCGGGGCTGGTCGAGCGCTCGCGCATCGTGATGGAAAAGCCCTTCGGCACCGACCTGGCGAGCGCGCAATCGCTCAACACCAAGCTGCACGAAGTCTTCGCCGAAGAGCAGATCTTCCGCATCGACCACTTCCTGGGCAAGGAGCCGGCGCAGAACATCCTCGCCTTCCGCTTCGCCAACGGCCTGTTCGAGCCGATCTGGAACCGCAACTTCATCGACCACGTGCAGATCGACGTGCCTGAGACGCTCGGCCTGGGCAAGCGCTCGGGCTTCTACGAAGCGACCGGGGCCTTTCGCGACATGGTGGTGACCCACCTGTTCCAGGTCCTCGCTTTCGTGGCAATGGAGCCTCCGACCTCCCTCGAGCCGGCGCCGATCAGCGAAGAGAAGAACAAGGTCTTCCGCAGCATGTCGGTGATCGACCCCCGGAACGTCGTTCGAGGACAATACGCGGGCTACCGGTCCGAGGAGGGAGTAGATCCCGAATCGGACACCGAAACCTTCATCGCCCTGAAGTGCGCCATCGACAATTGGCGCTGGGCCGGCGTGCCGTTCTTCCTGCGTACCGGCAAACGCCTCGCCGAAGGGCAAAGGATCATCTCCCTCGCCTTCCGTGAACCGCCCAAGAGCATGTTCCCCCTGGGGTCGGGGGTCGGCTCGCAAGGGCCGGATCACCTGACCTTCGACCTCGCAGACGCCGCGAAGATGTCGCTGTCCTTCTATGGCAAGCGGCCTGGCCCCGGCATGCGGCTGGACAAGTTGAGCCTGCAATTCGCAATGCGCGACACCGGCCTGATCGGCGACGTCCTCGAGGCCTATGAACGCCTGATCCTCGATGAGATGCGCGGTGACCACACGCTGTTCACGACGGACGAAGGCATCGAACGCCTG